>JALZNL010000210.1 GCA_030857715.1 Actinomycetota bacterium
AAGGCCCGGGCGGCGAGGTTCACCCGCTCCGGCGTGGCTTCCAGGGTCCGGTCCGCAGGCTCCAGGCGCGCGACCTCCCGGACCGCGTCATCCCCGGAGACGTCCTCCCAGAGCCCGCCCTCCCTCGCCTCGGCGAGCAGGATCTCAACCAGCGCCGGGTCGAACCAGCGTCCGGCGCGAACCCTGGCGACCTCCTCGGCCCCAGCGGGGCCGTGGGCGTTAAAGAAGACCTCGACCGTCTGGGCGAGGCCGCAGATTCTGGCGAGGAGCGGGATCTCCTCGCCCTTCAGGCCGTCCGGGTGGCCCTTGCCGTCCCAGTGCTCGTCGAGGGACCGGATAGCTTGCGCCGTCTCCTCCGGGAAGCCCATGAGGCGCGTGATCTCCGCCCCCCGCTCGCACCGGATCTGGATGAGCTCCCGCGACGCCTTTCGCCCCCTGACGGCGAACTCGTACATCCGGCCGGCCTTGTCCAGCAACGACCCATCCGGGCTCGCGGCGCGCGCCGTGTAGAGCGCCGCGCTCGGCAGGCTGGTCCAGTCCACGGTCTTTACTTTTCTCTTGATCTCCATGTCGTCGGCCTCGAAGAGGGCAGACATCTTGGAGGCGTTGCTGGAGCACCCGGCGTCCTTGAGCAGGAGGGCGTAGAAGAGCGCCGAACGGGTGTCCGCGTCGAGCCGGAGCCGGTCCGCCACCCTCATCCCGATCAGGCACGAGCGCACCGCGTGGCCCTCCGGCTGCCCCTCGACGAGGTCGAGCACGATGGAGAGCGCCGAGAGCACCTCGGAGAACCTGAAGCCCTCCGCCTCCTCCCGCCTCGTCTCCGGGCTCACCCCGCCCTTTCTCCGAGCCGCCCGAGCGCGAGCATGGCTGCGGCGACGCCGCTGGAAGAGACGATCTCGCCTTCCTGTATGAGATCGGCTACCTTCTCCAGCGGAACGCGCACCACCTCGATGGTCTCGTGCTCGTCGGGGTCGGGCGGGGCCGTCTCCCGGACGCCGCGCGCGAGAAAAAGGTAAGCCCAGTTGTCCTTGAGGCTTGGGGAGGAGGCGAGCGCCCCGAGCGGCTCCCACTCGCCGCCGCTATAGCCGGTCTCCTCCAGGAGCTCGCGCCGGGCGGCGGCCTCATGCTCTTCGCCCTCTTCGACAAGCCCCGCCGGGAGCCCGAGCTCCAACCGCTTCAGCGGCGGGCGGTACTGGCGCACCAGAACGACCTCCCCGTCCTCCGTGACGGGGAAGATTATGGCCGCGTCGGGGCGCTCCAGGACGTAGTAAGGGTCCTTTACGGAGCCGTCCGGCAGGCGCAACCGGTCGGAGCGGAGGTTGAAGTACGGCGTCTCGAGGAGCGTCTCGCCGCCGAGGCGCTCCCACGCGCCGTCAGCCAACGCCGGCCTCGTCCACCCCGTCGGAGGGCTCGCCCTCGGCGAGAACCTTTGGCAGGTCCTTCGTGAAGGCGCTGCGGGCCATGATGCGGTCGCAGCCGGCCTCCTTCGCGGCGACCGCGAGATCCTTCTGGACGTGCGAGAGGAAGCCCACCGTCTTCACGTCCCTCGTCGCCTCCTCGGACTTTACGGAACGCAAGAGTTGGAGGGGTTCGAAGCGGGAGGAGTTGAGGTCCAGGATCAGGAGGTCCGGGGGCGAGGTCCGGAGGGCGTCTTCGAGCTTCTTCGGGCTGCGGGGGAAGGAGGCCTCGATGCCGAGCTGGGAGGCCGTCTCGGAGATCTTGCTCCTGAACAGCAGGTCTTCTACGGCCGCCATCACTCTTCGGGCCACTGGGGTCACGCCTCCATCTCTGTTCTGGTATGCCTCGCACATTCTACCCGGCGGGGTTGCGGTATCCTATTTGAGTGAAAAGATTGACCGAAGCCCGCGCCGGCCTGCGGCGCACGAGAGAGACGCTCTCGAACTTCACGCCCTTCCTCAAGACCCGCCGCAAGGGCCTGCTTTTCGCCCTGCTCGTGCTGCTACTCGAGACCGGGACGAGCCTGGCCCAGCCGTGGCCGCTCGCCCTGACCATCGACTACGTGCTGGCCGAGAACAGCAAACCACCGCCGGCCTTCTTGCCCGGATTTTTGCAAGACAAGGCGGCCTTGCTCGCCGCCATAGCGTTCCTCATAGTGCTCATCTTTACGCTCACCCGCACCGTGGCCTCGTTCCGGCGCTTTCTCTTGCAGAAGCTCGGGCAAGAGACCGTCTTCGATATGCGCGAGGCGCTTTACGCGAAGGTCCACGCCCTCGGCCTCGACTACCACGGCAAGAAGCGGACCGGCGACACCATCACGCGCGTGACGAGCGACGTGAAGGAGGTACGCACGCTGCTCGTGGACTCCGTGGTGGAGGTGCTCTCTTCCTTCATGATCCTGCTGGGGATGCTCGTCGTGATGCTCTGGCTGGACTGGCAACTCACCCTGCTCGCCTTGATCACGGTCCCGTTCCTCTTTCTCGCCGTGACCCGCTACCGGCGGGCGCTGGTCGAGCGGATGCGGGTCGTGAGGACGAAGGAGGGCATTATCGCGAGCGTGATACAGGAGGCCATAACCGGCATCCGGGCCGTCAAGCTCTTCGCCCGCGAGAGCGACGAGATGGAGCGCTTCCGCAAGGAGAGCCGGGACTCACTGCGCGCCAGCGTGGACAGCGCCGTCATAGAGGCCAAGTTCAGCACCGTCCTCGGCGTCGTCGGCGGCATCGGCACCGCGCTGGTCGTGTACTTCGGCGCCCGGCAGGTGCTCGCAGGCAGCCTCTCTCTGGGCGACCTTACCGTCTTTATAGCCTACCTGGCCCTCTTTCTCTCCCCGCTCTGGGCGTTGAGCCGTCAGGTGAACCAGATCGGCAAGTCCCTCGTCTCCGGCGAGCGCATCATAGACCTCCTGAACGCCGAACCCACCGTCAAGGACGAGCCCGGCGCCGTCCCCGCGCCACCCCTGGAAGGCCGGGTCTCCTTCGAGGACGTGCGCTTCGCCTACGAGGACGCCGCCGGGGAGGTCTTGCGGGGCGTGGATTTCGAGGTCGAGGCCGGCAGCCGGGTCGCCCTCGTGGGTGTCAGCGGCGCGGGCAAGACCACCGTTACCGCCCTCATAGCCCGCCTCTACGACCCGCAGGAGGGGCGGGTGCTCATAGACGGGCGGGACATAAAAGAGTTCACGTTAAAGTCCTTGCGGGATGAGATCACCTTCGTCCCCCAGGACCCGATGCTCTTTCGGGCGACGGTCGCCGATAACATCTCCTACGGCAAGCCGACCGCGATCCGGGAGGAGATAGAGGCCGTAGCCAACCTCGCGGGAGCCGACGACTTCGTCCGCGAGATGCCCGAAGGCTACGACACGATGCTCTCGGAGCGCGGCGAGAGCCTGTCTGGGGGGCAACGCCAGCGCATCTCCATAGCGAGGGCCATGTTGCGCGACACTCCTATCCTGATCCTGGACGAGCCCCAGGCCGGCCTGGACGCGGAGGCGGCGAACGCGGTCGAGGAGAGTTGGCGGGCGCTCACGGCGGGCAGGACCACCTTCGTAATCGCCCACGAGCTCCGGCTGGTCCGGAACGTGGACCAGATCCTGGTCCTCGAAGAGGGCCACGTCGCCGAGGTAGGAACCCACGAGGACCTCGTCTCCTCCGGCGGCCTCTACGCGAGGCTCCTCTCCCTCCAGGAACGCGACCCCGTCCAACCGTAGAAGGGAGAACCCTTGAAAGAATTGCTGATAATAAGCATAGTCCTGACCGCCGTAGCGGTCTTTATCTACGCCTCGTTCGCGTAGGGTGTCGGTACGGGCTGGAGTTCGACGCTACATTTCGCGGCGAGTCCGTGGGGCGCGCGGTGTTGTACACAATCCCGGCATGCTAGTATCTCTGGGCAATAAGGGCGTAAGACCGGGGTTATGATCGGGCGCATAAAGACAAGTTGGCGGATCTTCGCGGCCGGCAGGCCGGGGTTCCGCTTCCGTGAGCGATACCGGCTCCGCCGGGGCCGCAAGCCTGGCGGGTTCGACCTCGTAAGCCTTTCGCACCTCCTCGGCGGCGCGGCGCTTATCGTGTTGAGCGCCCTGTTCGGTTGGCTGCCGGTACTGGGTTGGGGGACCGCCGTCCTGGGATTGGGCATGATCGCCGGCGAGTTCTACCCCGCCGCGCGCTTGATGGACTGGCTGGAGGTGAGGGCCAGAAGGCTTTTCAGACCTCTGGGAAAGGCCTTCGCAAAGTGGCCCGCCTGGGCGCAACTCTCCGCCTCCTTGACGATTGCGCTGGCGACCTTCGCGTTCGTGTACGGGCTCTACTCGCTCGCCCTCGCTGGCTAGAGCCGGCTGCGCAAGCCTCCGGCCCCCCAACTTCTTCCCCACCCCGAGGGTCTCGCAGGCCCGGCACGGGCCGAAGGGTTCCGTTTGGCCGGGTGACGGATGGGTAATATCCTGCGTGTCGGGTCTAACCCGGATGTCTAATCCAAGCACGAGACAGAAGAACTCCACGCGCGGACGCGAGAAGCACGGGCAACCCCGGAAGATGGGATGCCCGGCGGCTCTCGCAACGACTGAAACCGAACGGAAAGGGCAGGCCGACGGAGATGACTAAATGGTCGAGTAAGCCGTCTCGTTTCGTGCTCGTGACGCTGACGGTCAGCCTCGTGTTCGACCTATCCGGCATGATCTTCGGGCTCTTCTACGAGGGAATCTTCTACGATAACCTCGCACATTTTATGACGTCTTTCGCCCTCGTGGCCCTCGCCGCGGAACTGGCCCAGCAGCGCGGTGTGTTGCCGCTCCTCGTCCCCGGTGGCCGGGCGCTGGCGACGGGCATGGTCGTCGGCCTCGTCGGAGGAGGCGTGTGGGAGGTCTTTGAGGTGATCGCCGACTTCCTGTTCCCGGTGCTTATATACAATCCGCCGCTGGATACGGTCACGGACATGATTTTCGGCTCCCTCGGCGGCGCCTTCGGGGTGTGGAGGACCGCCGCCTACCTGAACCGTAAACCCTCCCGCAAAATGCCTCGGTGAGGCTCGTCGCAGACCAGTCCTGGCCTCCCGCACCATCCGCCGGTAAATTGGGCGTCCGGCCGGCTCGCGTCAAAAGAGCGAGAAAATGGGCGTCGTCTCCTGAGTCCTGGTCGGGCTGATCGCGGGCCGCGGGGTGTGAGAACCCTCTCCCTGCTCTAGTGAACCAGCATCTCGATCACGAACACCAGGATAAAGCCGGAGAAGAGCACGAGCGTGTGCCAGGGCGTCTCGGGCACGTTGCGCACGTTGACGAGCAGCTC
>JALZNL010000211.1 GCA_030857715.1 Actinomycetota bacterium
GGGCGGCAGGCTCACCTTCCCCGGCGGCGGCTACTACCACGCGACAAAGTACGCCGTCGAGGCCATAAGCGACGCACTCCGCTTCGAGGTCGCAGGCTTCGGCGTAGAGGTCGCGGTCATAGAACCAGGCCTCATCCGCACCAGCTTCGCCGACGCCGCGACCGGCTCGATGGCCGGGGCGTCCGGCGATCCCGTAAACAACCCCTACGCCGGCTTCAGCGCGGCCGTGGAGAAGGCCACGAGGGACAACTACGAGCGGGGCCTGATCCTCAAGCTCGGCGGCGGCCCCGAGACGGTCGCGGCGACGATAGAACGCGCCATAATCGCGGACCGGCCCCGAACCCGCTACGCCGTGACGCCCTCGGCCCACCTCTTCATCTGGCTCCGGCGCCTCCTGCCCGACCGCGCCTGGGACGCCGTGGTCAGGACCGTGTACCCCCAACCCGGGAGGTAGAAGTTGGACATACAGGACCGCACCTTCCTCGTGGCCGGCGGCGGCTCCGGCCTCGGCGCCGCCACCGCCCGGATGCTCCAGAGCGTCGGCGCGAACGTCGTCGTCGCCGACCTCGAGGGTGAACCCGGCGCCAACACCCGCTTCGTTAGGACCGACGTCACCGACGAGGACAGCGTAAAGTCCGCCGTGGAAGCGGCCGTCGAATTCGGCGCGCTCCACGGCGTCGTCAACTGCGCCGGCGTCGCCATCGCCGAGAGAGCCCTCGGCAGGGACGGCCCCCATTCCCTGGACTCGTTCACGAAGGTTATCCAGATAAACCTCGTTGGCACGTTCAACGTTATACGGCTTGCGGCGGCGGCGATGGTCGGGAACGACCCCGGTGAAGACGGGGGGCGCGGGGTGATCGTCAACACTGCCAGCGTGGCGGCTTTCGACGGCCAGATCGGGCAGGTCGCCTACGCCGCGTCCAAGGGCGGCGTGGCCTCCATGACGCTGCCCCTTGCCCGCGAGTTCGCCCGGTCCGGCATCCGGGTCGCCACCGTCGCCCCCGGCCTCTTCGACACGCCCATGATGGCCGGCCTGCCCGAAGAAGCGCGGGGGTCGCTCGGCAACCAGGTCCCGTTCCCCTCCCGCCTCGGCAGGCCGGAGGAGTACGCGGCGCTCGTCCGGCACATCGTCGAGAACGACATGCTCAACGGCGAGGTCATCCGCCTGGACGGGGCCATAAGGATGGCCCCGCGTTAGGCAAGCTCTCAGCCGCGCTCGTTGGATCACGGCCGCGAAGCGCTCTTTCCATCGGCGGTGGGCGGGAGAGATCCGACTCTCCCGCCCCGCGTTCCCGCGTGCGGCACACCTCTACGGCAGCGGCTGCCACTCGGGGTCGAAGTCCAGGACGGCGTTGTCGGTGAGGTTCGTCGGGTTGGCGCCGTCCGTGGCCCTCATCCGCCAGATGTCCAGGTCGGTCGTAGCGTCGGAGCCGGGCCGGTCGCTGTTGAAGGCGATCTTTTTCCCATCTGGCGACCAGGTGGGTGCGGTGTCGTCGGCCGGGTTTTTGGAGAGGTTAACGGGGCGGTTGGTCTTGCCCTCGGGGGCCGCCTTCATCCTGTAGACCTCGAAGTTGCCGCTCCTGTTGCTGTTGAAGACGAGTTGCGTGCCGTCGGGGGACCAGTCTGGGCCGTAGTCGTTCACCGCGTTCTTGGTGAGCTTGACGGGGATGTTCTTCGGCCCTTCGGGGGCGGCCCTCATGAGGTAGACGTCGTAGTCGCCGTCGCGCTTGCTGGTAAAGGCGATCCTCTTTCCGTCCGGGGAGACCACCGCCCCCGAGTCGTCGGCCACGTGGGCGGTGAGACGGACCTGCTCCGTGATCTGGCCGTTCGTACCGAGGGACATCATGTAGAGGTCGAAGCCGTTGCCGCCGAGGTTGCTGGTGAAGGCGATCTTGCCGTTGGGGGAGTAGGACGGAAGGGAATCGTACCCCTCGGCCCTGGAGAGGTTCTGCTCGTCGGAGCCGTCCGCGTCCATCTGATAGATGTCGGCGCCCACGTTCGGCACGACGTTGGTGAAGGCTATCTTCTTGCCGTCGGGCGACCAGGTCGGGTCCCAGTTGTGCCCCTGCGCGTCGCTGAGCCTCGTCTGGCCGAACCCGTCGGAGTTCATCCGGAAAACTTGCATCCTGGTGGTGGAGGTGTCCTGGGCGCTAACGAACGCGATGGCTCCGTTGCTGCCCGGCAGGGACGTGGTCCCCACCCCCTCCGCCGACGCGACCGGCGCCAGCAGGAGAACCGTCAGCAGCGCCGCCAGCAGCGTGGTCGTCCCTCTGAGATGTCCGTGCTTGATCATCATCTCCGTATCCTTTCCGGTTCTACGAGGACGGAGCGTAGAAGCTCCGCCCCCATGTCTCGTCGCTACGGCAGCGGCTGCCAGGAGGGCTGGAGGTCCAGCGCCGGGTTGTTTGTCAGGTTGATCGGGTTGGCGCCGTCGGTGGACCTCATACGGTAGATCTCCCAATTGTTGTCCCGGTAGGTGGAGAAGGCCAGCTTCTTTCCGTCCGGCGACCAGGCGGGATCCTGGTCGTTGGCCGAGTTCTTGGAGAGGTTGACGGGCTTGTTGAGCCGTCCCTCCGGGGAGGCCTTCATCCTGTAGACCTCGAAGTTGCCACTTCTATCGCTGGCGAAGGCGATCTGGGCGCCGTCGGGCGACCAGTCGGGCGAGAAGTCGTGCATGTACGGCGGACCTTCGGGATCGGGCCTGGTGTTCCTGGTGAGCTTGACGGGGACGTTGCGGGGCCCTTCGGGGGCGAGCTTCATGACGTAGACGTCCTGATCGCCGTCGCGGCCGCTCACGAAGGCCAGCTTCCTGCCGTCGGGGGAGATGGCGGGCTCCGAATCGGTGGCGCCGCTGGTGGTGATGCGGGTAAGGCCCGCGGTCTGCCCGTCGGGGCCTCTGGTCATCAGGTAGATGTCGAACTGGTCGCCGTTGCGCTTGCCGACAAAGGCGAACTTGTTGCTCGCCGGCGAGTAGACGGGGCTGTTGTCGTCGCTGGGATCAGCGAGGATGTTGGTCTCGTTCGAGCCGTCGGCGTTCATCTGGTAGATGTCGTTCTGGACGCCGAGGGCGGCGGAGTTTCTGAAGGCTATCTTCGAGCCGTCCGAGGACCAGGCCGGGCTGAAGCTCGGGCCCGGCAGATCGGTGAGCCGGGTCTGCCCGAAGCCGTCGGCGCCCATCCGGTAGACGTCGAAGTCCGCAAAGCCGTCCCGCTCGCTGACGAAGGCTATGGCGCCAGACGTGCCGGGGAAGGAAGTGGTCCCTACCTGCTCGGCCCTCGCGATCGGCGCCAGCAGGAGCGCGGCCAACAGCGCCGCCAGCAGCGTCGTCGCCACCCTCTTCGTTCCCCTATGTCCTTTGTTCCTCATAGCTCGTTCTCCTTTCTCGGGGAGACGGGGCGCGATGGCCCCGTCCCTTTTTTCGCGCGTCGCCGGGTCCTTACTCGCAGCCCCTTATCGAGGCTTCCCTGGCGTCGGTGACGCAGCGGTCGTTGCCGCCCCCGCCGTTGACGGTGTCGTTCTTTGCGCCGTCCTTCGAGGTGAGCCTGTCGTTGCCCGCGAGGCCGAGAAGCTCGTCGGCCCCCTTGCCCCCGACCAGCGAGTTCGCTCCCGCAGAGCCGCCCAGCACGTCGCCGAGGTCCGAGCCGACGACGTTCTCGATCCCGACGAGCGCCACGCCCTCTAGCGGGCTCGTCCCCACCTTCTGCGCGAAGCCGCCGGCGAGGGAGGCTTCGACCGCTTCGGTCGAGCCGGCGAAGGAGGCCGTGTCGACACCGGGGCCGCCGTTGAGGGTGTCCCGGCCGTCGGCGCCCACGAGCGTGTCGTTGCCCGCGCCGCCGAGGATGACGTCGTTGCCGCCGAGGCCGTCTATGGTGTCGTTGTTCGGGCCGCCGCAGATCACGTCGTCGCCCGCGGTCCCAATGATCTCGCCGTTGCCGGTGATGTCGCAGGTCGGGGAGGAGACGCCCCAGTCGGCGTCGTTGTCCGCGACGGTGTTGTCCGTGAGGCGCGTCAAGCCGGAGCCACCCGAGCCCATCGCGTAGAGTTCCAGCCGGTCGTTGTCGCGGTTGCTCTCGAAGAGGATTTTCGTGCCGTCGGGCGAGAAGACCGGCTTCAGGTCGCCCGTCCCTTCGTCGTTTATGAGGTTGGTCTTGCCGGAACCGTCGGCGTTCATCGTCCAGATGTCCTTGCCGAAGACGTGGGGGCAGATCAGGGACCCCGAGTAGGCTATCTTCTGGCCGTCGGGCGACCAGGAGGGCTCGCGGCTGGCGCCGTTGTGGAAGTAGCCGGGGGAGTTCTGGCACTGCGGAAGCGAGTTCTCCGGGGTGATGTTGGTCTGCCCCGACCCGTCGGTGTTCATCACCCAGATGCTGCTGGTGCGCGTGTAGGCGATCCTGTCCCCGAGCGGAGACCAGGCGGCGTCGAACTCTTGGGTGTTGCTGGTGTTGGTGAGGTTCGCCTGCGCCGACCCGTCGGCGTTCATCGACCAGAGGTCGCCGTTTCTGGAGAAGGAAATCCTGGTTCCGTCTGCCGACCACGACGGGTCCTCGTCGGTCGTCGCGCCGTCGGTGAGCATCTTCTGGCCCGAGCCGTCGGCGTTCATCACCCAGATGCCGCGCAGGAACTCGTAGGCGATGCGCGAACCGTCGGACGAGATGGTTGGGTTGGCTTCGGCGTTGTAGTTGGTGGTGAGCTTCGTCGCGCCGGAGCCGTCGGCGTTCATCGTCCATACGTCGCCGCTTCTGGTAAAGGCGACCTTGCCGTTGCCCCCCGCGAACGTGGCCTCGGCCGGCCCCGCCGCCACGGCGAGCAGGGCCCCCGACGCCAGGAGCGCCGCGAGCACCATGCAGAGCGCCGCGGTCCTGCCCATCCACCCCATCTTCGAGAACGTCTCCTTCGCCATCGCTTGCTCCTTCCATCGGGTTCCTTTGATCGCAGTTTGCGGTCCGGGTCGTGCATGGACCATCCACACCGCCCCCACACCTCACCCACGGACCGGGCGTGGGGCAACTGTGGTAGTCGGGAATCTTCGGGTGTTGCCGCCGGGAGATCGGTCATCCGCCGGGAGACCGGCGGACAAGGGTACGGGAGCCCCGGTCACAGCGGCTTTCACGACTCTCGAGCCACCGGATCGGCACGGTGGCTGTCGGTGAGGATAAGGTTTTGAGGTTCTAGTTTTGAGGGTTTGTAGAGCGAGGATGCTGCGGACATGCCGCTCTTTCGGGCTAACCA
>JALZNL010000212.1 GCA_030857715.1 Actinomycetota bacterium
GTGGTGGCCGCCGGCCACTACACCCGCTACCCGGTCCACGAGGAGCACGCCCCGGACAGGGTCGTGGGCGCGGTCCACGTCAAGGACGTCCTGCGCGCGGTCGGTCCCGAGGGCGACGTCGGGGCCAACGTCACCGCCAGGGACCTCGTGCGAGAGGTCATCATCGTCCCCGAGAGCCGCTCCATCGAGAACATTCTGGAAGATTTCCAGCGGCAGGAGATCCAGATGGCCGTCGTCATCGACGAGTGGGGCTCTTTTGAGGGCCTGATCACGATAGAAGACATCCTCGAAGAGATAGTCGGCGAGATCCGGGACGAGTTCGACGACGAGGAACCGGCCGTCGAAGAACTCCCCGACGGTTCCTACACCGTGGACGGCCGCGCCCCCATCCACGCCCTGAACGACGCCCTCGGCTCCCGCTTCGAGAGCGCGGACTTCGAGACCGTCGGCGGCCTCGTTTTGGGCGCCCTGGGCCGCGCCCCGGAGGTCGGCGACGAGGTGGGCATGGACGGCCACCTCCTGCGCGTGGACGAGATAGACGGCCCCAGGGTGGCGAGGGTCATCGTCACCGAGAACGGTGCCGCGGAGACGGACGGAGAAGGTTAGAGAGGTTTTGAGGTTCCAGGTTTTGAGGCTTTAGGTCTTCTAAGGTCAACGCTGTAGCGTGTAGCCGGCCTCGTCTATGGCTTTCTGGAGTTCTTCGTCCGTTACTCTGTCTGCGTTGTAGGTCAACTCGACCTCGCCCGTCTTGTGGTCGGCCCTGGCCCTCTCCACCCCATCTAGCTCGCCGAGAGCCTCCTGCACGCTCATCTCGCAGTGCCCGCAACTCATGTCCGGCACCCGCAACACCCTGCTCTCCGTCATACCCGATACCTCCACTCTTCCAGCAAAACCTTATACCTGAAACCTCAAAACCTGGAACCTCAAAACCTACCTATCCAGCTTCACGAACCGCTCCACGGCTTCTGCCAGCTCCGCTATCTTCTCGTCGGCCTTCGTGCCGTCGTTGACGGCCTCCCTGACACAGTGGTCCATGTGGTCCCTGAGGACGAGCGAGGCGACCTTCTCGGAGGCGGCGATATAGGAGCTGATCTGGGTGAGTATGTCCACGCAGTAGGCCTCTTCTTCGACCATGCGCTGCACCCCGCGTACCTGCCCCTCGATGCGCCTGAGCCGGTTCTTTAGCTTCTCCTTGTCCCCCTCCTTGATGTACCCGTGCGCCTGCCCGGTCTGCTCCGTCATCGTGCCCCTACCTCCTCTGTCGATGGTCTGCCCGTGCCTCACTCGCCGCCGTGCCCGCCGACGCCGGATCTCATCTCCCCGGCCGGCTCCATCTCCACGGGTTGGGTCGGGGCCACAAGCAAGGCCGCGGCGCCGACACCGACCGCGACGATGGCTATGCCGCCGAGGTAGGCGACCTCCGAGAGGCGGGACCGAAGCGGGGGGTGCAGGATCTCTTTGGCGCTCTTCGGCCTCTCGAAAGACCGGAGGCGCAGGGCATTGGTCACCACGCTCACCGAGCTCATCGCCATCGCCGCCGCGGCCAGGACCGGGCTCAGGAGCACCCCGAAGATGGGGAAGAGCGCACCGGCGGCCACCGGGATGAGGGCGACGTTGTACGCGAAAGCCCAGAAGAGACCTTGCTTGATCTTGCCGACCGTCCGGCGCGAGAGCGCGATGCCGGTGACGATATTGCGGAGATCCCCCCCGATAAGCGTGATGTCCGACGCGGCCATCGCAACGTCCGTTCCGGTGCCTATCGCTACGCCGAGGTCGGCCATGGCGAGCGCCGGTGCGTCGTTGATCCCATCCCCCACCATGGCCACGGTCTTCCCGCCGGCTTGCAACTCCTGGACCTTCGCCGCCTTCTCCTCGGGCAGCACCTCCGCGAGCACGCGCTCCGGGCTTATGCCAACCTGCGAAGCTATGGCCCCCGCGGTGGCGCGGTTGTCGCCGGTCAGCATCCACACCTCGAGGCCTAAAGCGCCGAGCTGCTCCACGGCATCCCGCGACTCTGGCTTTAGCACGTCCGCGACGGCGACGAGGCCGGCGATCCTCCCTTCCACGGCGACGTACATCGGCGTAGCTCCCCCGCCCGCCAGATTCCCGGCCCGCTCTTCGAGTTCGTCCGGTCCAACACCGGCCTCGCCCATCAGAGCCCGGTTACCGACGAGGACCTCGCGCCCTTCCACGACGGCCTTTACGCCCCTGCCCGTGACGGACCCGAACGCTTCGGCCTTCGGCAACCGGAGTCCCGACTCCTCCGCCCGCGCCACGATGGCCGCGGCAAGTGGATGCTCGGAACCGACCTCAGCGGCGGCGGCCAGGCGCAGCAGCTCTTCTTCGGAGAAGCCGTCGGCCGGGACCAGCTCCGTGACGGCCGGCTTCCCCTGCGTCAGGGTGCCGGTCTTGTCGAGGACGACGGCGTCTATCCTGCGGGTCGTCTCGAGGGCCTCGCCGCCCTTGACCAGGACACCGTTCTCCGCGGCCTTGCCGGTGCCGACCATGATGGCCGTCGGGGTCGCAAGCCCGAGGGCGCACGGGCAGGCGATTATGAGGACGGAGATCGCGGCGGTCAGGGCGAGGATCGGGGACGGCCCGATGACGAGCCACGCCGCGAACGTCAGCGCCGCAAGCCCCAGCACCGCCGGCACGAAGTAGGAGGAGATGGTATCCACCATCCGCTGCATCGGGGCCTTGGAGCCCTGCGCCTCCTCGACGAGGCGCACGATCTGGGCGAGCGCGGTGTCCCCGCCGACCTTCTCGGCCCGCATGACGAAGCCGCCGGTCCCGTTGAGGGTGGCCCCGATCACACCGTCGCCGACCCCCTTGTCCACCGGCATGCTCTCACCGGTCAGCATGCCCTCGTCGAGCGCGGAGCCACCCTCGACCACCACGCCGTCCACCGACACCTTCTCCCCCGGCCGCACCCGCACGAGGTCCCCAACCCGCACGTCTTCGACCGGAACGTCCCGCTCTTCGCCGTCCCGGATCACGCGCGCCGTCCTGGCCCGCAACCCCATGAGCGCCTTTATCGCGGCACCTGTCTGCTTTTTTGCCCGCGCCTCCAGCCACCGTCCCAGCAGGACGAGGCCGATCACGATCGCGGACACCTCGAAGTACAGGTAGAACGGGAACCCCCACGCCGCGCTTGGCCCCGGCCAGAGCGTCACGAACGCGCTGTAGCCGTAGGCGGCGCTCGTCCCGACCGCCACGAGCGTGCTCATGTTGGTGCCGCCGTGCCTCGCTGACGCCCACGCCGTCTTGTAGAAGGTCGCCCCGGCCCAGAACTGGACTACCGTCGCCTGGATCAAGAGCAAGGGCGCCACGACCTCCATCCCCGGCCCGAACGGCAGGTACATCTCCGCCATCATCAGGCCCCCGAGCACCAGGCTCACGACCCACCTGTGCCTGAGACCCTCTAACTCCCGCTCCCGTTCGAGATCCCGGGCATCAACGCCATCATCCACCGCAGGCCCCCCAGCTTCGGAGTCCGGACCCTCCTCGACCTCGCCGACCCCGTACCCGGCCCCCTCCACCGCGGCCCGCAACTCATCCAGACCAGACCCGCCCACCGGGTCGTAGCCGACCTTCGCCTTCTCCGTAGCCAGGTTCACCGTCGCCGAACCCACACCCGGCACCTTCAGAATCGCCTTCTCCACCCGCCGAACGCAGGAAGCGCACGTCATCCCCGTTACCGGCAACTCGATATTGGTCCTCTTGCGACCGTCCGGCACCACAACCTCCTGGTTACCTGTTTCCATTATACCCCCCTACCCTATCTCGAAGGACGTCTACCGTCAAGTTTGTCGGGTCAACCACGCGGGGTCTGGAAGCACGGTTCCGTGCCTGGCGGTTAGCGAGAAGAGGCGTGCCCTCCGGTAAGCGCGCCCCGACGGAGGCTTTGTTATCTGCCGGGGCGGGTACAGAGAAGGCGTTGCACGCTAGAGAAAGGCACCCGAATGGGTAAGGAAGGCAACAAGGACAGGAACGAAGGGGCCATGGACAAGGCCAAGGGCCGCGTGAAGGAGGCCGGAGGCTCCCTGACCGGCAATAAAGACAAGAAGGCCGAGGGGAAAGCGGACCAGGACAAGGGCACCCTCAAGGAGAAGAAGGGCGCCGCGAAAGACCTCCTGAGCTAACCGCAAGCCGCCGATAGCCGCGAGAGGTCGGGTCCCCGTGTCCGCGGGACCCGGCCTTTTGTGCTGTATTCATGGGGTTCTTTACAACCTCCGACCCGACCGAAAGGGGGCACCAGATGGCGGGCATCTTGTGGGCCGTTGTTATCTTGTTGCTGGCGTTGTGGGTGCTGGCGAAGCTGGTCTTCGGCATCGCCGGCGCCCTGTTCCACCTGTTGCTCGTCGCGGCCGTCGTGGTGGTCGTCTACAACGTGATCAAGGCCGGGGCGGCGCGCAGGACATGAGCACCGAAAAAAGCACGCGTCGGGGGATTTGAGCGTGCTCCAGCAGGCCCTTCTCTTTACCCTGATACCCCTGACGGCGGCGGTGGCGAGCGGTGTCGTGGCCTCGTTCTGGACCCCGGGTCCCGAGGCGAGGAGCTACATCCAGCACTTCGCGGCCGGGATCGTGCTCGCCGCCGTCATCGGGGAGTTGCTCTCGGACGTGGTGTCCAGGCAAGGGCACGTGCTCGCCGCCCTGGTGGGGTTCCTGGTGGGCCTCGGCCTGATGGTCGGCATCAAGCTGGCGAGCCACGCCGGCGGGGGCCACGGGGGCGGGGCGAGCCTGGCGGTAACGGCGGGTGTGGACACCCTGGTGGACGGGTTCGTGATCGGGCTCGGGTTCGTGGTCGGCGGCGGGACGGGCGCGCTGCTCGCGGTCGCCCTGGCCATCGAGCTCTTCTTTCTGGGCTTGAGCGCTTCGGCGGCGGTCGGAGAGTCGGGAAGGTCGGGCCGGTGGACGCTCGGCGTGGGCGTGGGGCTCGGCGTGCTGGTCATGGTCGGCTCCGTGGCGGGCGTCCTTATCCTCGGTGGGGCCTCGGCGGCCGTGGTGACGGCGGTGCTGGCGTTCGGGTCCATCGCGCTCCTGTACCTGGTGACGGAGGAGCTGCTCGTCAACGTGCGCAACGTGCCCGAGACGCCCTGGCACACGCTCGTGCTCTTCTCCGGCTTTATCCTGGTGTTCGTGATCGAGATGCTGGTTCACTAGAGCAGGGAGAGGGTTCTCACAGCGGTGTTCATGAGTATTGATCCCGTG
>JALZNL010000213.1 GCA_030857715.1 Actinomycetota bacterium
GCCGCTCACCGTCGCAAGCTCGACCTCGACCGTGGGGTTTCCCCGTGAGTCCAGGATCTCCCTTCCGTGGACCGCGACGATCTCCGTCATCATCCTCCCGAATTTAGGTTTTAGGTTTCAGGCTCTGGGCTACAGGTCCCATCACCGGACACCGTGCCGGCGCTCGCACATTGTTACCCATCTGCACCGATTCTTACCAGCGACCTACTCTTTGCCAACCATACTCCGCGTAACTCTACGCGCTAACACGGCGCGGCGCCACAAAAAGGACGTCCGGGATGGCCCCCGCCTCTCCCTGGTGGCTACCTGAAACCTTATACCCGGTGCTTGAAGCCTGCCCGCTAGCCCTGGCTGGCCGGCTTGTAGCCCGGCAGGTACTTGACGTTTCGTTCCTTCTTCTGGTCCTCGATCCAGGCGGTGAACTCTTCTTCCTGCTGGGTGGCGGCGATCTGGTCCGTTATCTGGGTCTCGACCTCGTCGAGGGGCTGGGTTTGCTCCTCGCGGATCTCCGTCACCTCGATGACGTGGTAGCCGAACTCGGTCTCGACGGGGCCGACGACCTCGCCCTGCTCGGCGGCGAAGGCGGCCTCCTCGAAGGGGGGCACGGTCTCACCCTTTCCGAGGCACCCGAGGTCGCCACCCTTCTCGGCGCTGCCGGGGTCCTGGGAGTTCTCCGTGGCGAGCGCGGCGAAGTCGCCGCCTTCCTGGAGTTGGGTCTTGACCTCTTCGGCCTTCTGCTGCTGGTCCTTGTTGAAGAGGATGTGCCTCATGCATCGCTGGGCGGGCTGGGTGAACTGGGCTGCCTTGTTCTCGTCGTAGAACTTCTGGATCTCCTCCTGGGAGGGCTCCGCGTTGCCCGCGACCCGCTCCTGCACCTGCTGAATGGGGAGGTTCTCCCGCACGTCCTGGCGGAGCTCCTCCTCGGAGATCTGGTTCTGCTCGAGCGCCTGGTCGAAGGCCTCCTGGTCCCCGAGGTCCTGGCCCGAGGCCCTGGCCTGCTCGCCTACCTGCGTCTTGATGGTCTCAATCTCCTGGTCTACATCTCCGTCCGAAACCGTGATGCCCTCCTCCTGGGCGTAGGTCTTGGCGATCTCGATCCCGACGAGCTGCGGCATTACCTGTTGGACGGCCGTCTCGTACTCCGGGGAGTCCGGGTCCAGCTCCCCGAGCCCGCTCTGCTCGGCGAACTGCTGCAGCTCGCCCTCCGTCACCTCGCCACCCTCGAAGGTCGCCACCTTCTTCGCCCCGGAGTCCGAGTTGGCGGTCGTGTCCGCCGGCTGGCAGCCCGCGAGAACGAAAAAGGTCAAAGCGCACAGGACAAATGACGCCCTCAAAGATAGATGCTTGCTCAAAGCGACGGAAACCTCGCTGTCGGGATAGCTTTCTGTAAACTGCAGGGGATTATATCAGCACGGCACCGCGGGTAGAGCGGGTCCGCCCCTCTCTGAGGTTTTACGCGCCCAGGTCCAGCGCGCGAAGCGTCGCCTCCGCAAGTTCCAGCGGCCCGAGGTCGGAGTCGCGAACGGTGACCCGGCCCTCCCTGCCGCCGAGGACGCCGCCGGTGTTCTTCCTGATGCGGGCGGCGTGGACTGGACCGGCGGTGACGCCCGAGACGGAGAGCGTGCCGGAGCGGAAGGTAACGGAGGTTGCCCCGGCGTTGCGGGCCAGCAGTTTCGTCCGGGAGAGGCCGAGGAGGTTGAGGGCGGGGTCTGGCAGCCTGCCGAAGCGGTCGGTGAGCTCTTCTGCCAGGTCGTCTACTTCCGCGAGGGACGAGGTGCCGGAGGCGCGGCGGTAGAGGTCTACGCGCTCTATCTCGTCCATCACGTACTCGGGCGGCAGGTAGGCGTCGAGAGAGAGCTCCACGATGACCGGGCGCTGCTCCTCGAGTTCGGGCGCCTCCCCCCTGGCCTGGGCGACGGCCTCTTCGAGGAGTTGTAAATACATCTCGAAGCCGACGGCGGCGATGTGGCCGGACTGCTCGGCGCCGAGCAGGTTGCCGGCGCCCCTGATCTCCAGGTCGCGCATGGCGATGGCAAACCCGCTCCCGAGCTCGGTGAAGTCCATGAGCGCTTCGAGCCGCTTCTGGGACTCGACCGTGGCGCCCAAGGGCGCAAACAGGTAGGCGTAGCCCTGCTGGCTGGAGCGCCCGATCCTGCCTCGTAGCTGGTAGAGCTGCGCGAGACCCATCGCGTCTGCCCGGTCCACGACGAGCGTGTTGGCGCTCGCCACGTCGAGGCCGCTCTCGACGATGGTCGTCGTGACGAGCACGTCGGCCCGGCCGTCGAGGAAGTGCCGCATCACGCCTTCGAGCGCCCGCTCCGGCATCTGCCCGTGGGCCGTGACGAAAGTCGCGCCTGGCACCAGCGAGCACAGCCGCTCGGCCACCTCGTCTATGCTCTCGACCCTGTTGTGGACGAAGAAGGTCTGCCCGCCTCGCGCCAACTCCCGCTCCATGGCCCGCCGAACCAGGTCCTCATCGTAGGGACCCACGTGGGTGAGGATGCTGCGCCTTCCGGCCGGGGGGGTCTCTATGACGCTTATGTCGCGCAGCGAGGCCATCCCCATCTGCATGGTGCGCGGTATGGGGGTGGCCGTCAGGGTGACGACGTCCACGCTGGCCTTGAACTCCTTGAGGCGCTCCTTGTGCTTCACGCCGAAGCGCTGCTCCTCGTCCACGATGATGAGCCCCAAGTCCTTGGGCGAGACCTCCGAGCCGAGCAGCGCGTGGGTCCCGATGAGCACGTCCACCTCCCCCGCCGCGAAGTCCTTGAGGATGCCGCGCCTCTCGGCGGGCCTGGTAAAGCGCGAGAGGCTCTCCACGCGGACGGCGAAGGAGCCGAGACGGTTCTTGAAGGTCCGCTCGTGCTGCTGCACCAGGATGGTCGTCGGCGCGAGCATCATCGTCTGCTTGCCCGCGAGCGTGGCCTTGAACGCGGCCCTCACGGCCACCTCGGTCTTGCCGAACCCGACGTCCCCGCAGACGAGCCGGTCGGCGGGATGCGGCCTCTGCATGTCCGCCTTGACGGCCGCGATGGCCGCCTCCTGGTCCGGGGTCTCCTGGTAAGGGAAGCCCTCCTCGAGCTCCCGCTCCCACTCGCCGTCGGGCGGGAAGGCGAACCCCGGCGCCGCCGCCCGCCGGGCGTAGAGGCGAAGCAGCTCCCCAGCAAGCGCCTTGACCCTTTTTCGGACCCTGTCCGTGACCTGGGCCCACGTCGAGCCGCCGAGCTTGTCCAGCCGCGCGCCCTCGCCGCCGATGTACTTGTGGAGGAGCTCCATTTGCTCGTAGGGTACGAAGAGCGTGTCCTCGCCGCGGTAGGTGACCTGCATGTAGTCCCGCGTCGCCCCGAGGACCTCCTTGGCGACGAGTCCCTCGAACCGCCCGATGCCCTGCGAGGCGTGCACGACCAGGTCCCCGACCTTCAGGTCCGCAAAAGAGGAGACGACCCGCCCCGGGCGGCGCTTCGCCTCGCGCCTGCGGCCGAGCAGCGCGTCCCGGCGCACGACGGCGATACCGCCCTCCGCGTAGGTAAAGCCTTCTTCGACCGGGCCCGGCAGCGCGTAGAGCCCGGGCGGCAGGGAAACGTCCACCCTTTCGGCCTCGCGCACGGTGCGGTTGATCTCCCCGAACGCATAAACCGTCCGCCGGGCCTCCCCGCCCGAAGCGCACGCCACGAAGACCTTCAACCCGCCCTCTACCAGCGTATCCAGCCTGCGGGCCGCCTCCCGCAACGAGTTCGCGAACGCCGCCACTGGCGGCGCCGAGACCTCCTCCCCCTCCTCGCCGAGTGAGAACTCGACGTCCGGCTCCGGCAGCGTCGCCTCGTACATCTCCCTGACGAGGTCTTCCAAGTCCTCCGGCAGCCCCTCCTGCGGCCCCTCGCTCCACACCTCGCAGCCCGCGGGCAGAAGCCCCGCCGGAGAGACGGGGTCGAGGTCGAGGAGCAGGCGATCCAGGCCAGGCACCCGCGCCCCCCGGCGGACCTCCTCCGAATAACCGTCGCCCGCTGCAACGGAGAGACCGGCCAGGTCCCCCTCGCGGGCGGCGTAGACGGTGACGCCTTCGAGCTCTCGGACGACGCGCTGGGTAGCCAGAGAGACGGCGCGGACGCTCTCGACCTCGTCGCCCCACCACTCCACCCGCACGGGCGAGCGGCGGGTGCTCGGGAAGACGTCCACGATGCCGCCGCGCACCGCGAACTCGCCCGGCCGCGAGGCCCGGTCCACCCGCTCGTAGCCGAGGCCCACCAGCCTCTTCAGGGTCTCGTCCAGCCCGACCTCGGTCCCACCGGAGAGCCCGAGCGGCTCGTAGAGCGGCGTCTTCTCCATGAACGCCAGCGGCCCCGCCACCACCAGGCGGGCCGACGGGAACGACCCGAGCGCCCGCTGACGCCGCCCCACGCGCGTGACAGCCGGCTCGAACACGTCCCCGAACGCGACGCCGCGCGAGGGCAAGTGGACAACAGCGCCGTCGGTAAAGACCGCCGCCTCGCTGGCGTAGCGCTCGGCCGCCTCCTCGCTCGCCGCCAGCAGCAGCACCGGGCCTCCTGCGTTCGCGGCCAGGTAGGAACGGATGCGGCGCGGGGCGCGCAGGAGCCTTGTCCGGGTCTTCTCGCTCACCGAAGGATTCTACCCGTTCGCGGGCGGAATCAACGTTACGTAACCGTCAAAGTACAAAGCGGGCCGGGCTGAGGTTCCGCGCCCTGCCGATAGATGGAACCCTGGAGTTACGGCTGGCCTAGATTTTAGGACGCGCGTTTGCACTTGTGGGCTGTGGGGTGGGGCTCTCTCGGAACTTCGCCCGTGGCCCCTTCCACGCTGTGAGTATCCTGGAGAATGGCTGTGGGCGGCGCCTCGGACCGGCCTGACCCTCTTTCCACGTGGGCCAAAGGTGCCTTGCGAGTGACTCGTCGGCCGGGGGCCTTGGTGTCGCCCAACGGCCGCTCGGGGCCGGAGCGTCGTGACCTCATAGGAGCTCGCTGGTGACATGACTCCTCACAGTATCGTCCGTTCTCTCCTACTCCTCGGGTCGAAGTGACCGCGACATCGAAAGGAGCTTGGGACGTGACGACGATCGGCGCCGAAAGGCCGGACACGGAGGTTGCGGTGATCCTGGGCGTGGACACGCACCTGGACTTCCACGTGGCTGTGGCCGTGGACCATCTGGGCAGACGCCTGGGCGAGTCCAGCGTGCCAACGACCGTG
>JALZNL010000214.1:0-2379 GCA_030857715.1 Actinomycetota bacterium
GACGCCGCCGACGACGCCTGTCGCCACGTCGACTACCTGGCCGGCCGACGGCGCGTTCGACCTGAGCAACTGCAGAACCCGGTCCTGATCCAGCTCCGTCACGTACTGGCCCACGAAAGGCAACTCCTGGGCCTGCTCCGCCAGCCCGTTCGCCTGCCGGACGATGTTTTCGGGGTCCTCGACTATCGAGCTGACCTGCCCGACCGCGGGCACGACGATCACCAGCAGCGCCGCCACCGTGGCCAGGATCAGGACGAGAAACACCCCGACGACCGCCAGCGTCCTCGGCACCCGCCAGTTTTCGAGGATCCGGACGACCGGGTTCAGGACGTAGGCGAGGACCCCCGCGGCGAGGAAAGTAAGGAGGACGCCGCTCAACTGGCGGACGAAGACCACGAGCAGCACCGCGCCCAAGGCCAGGGCGATGTACTGAATGTAGGTCGAGACGACGAGTCTTCTCGCGGGCACCCCGGCCTCCGTTCGCGTCTGGTGTTCGCACCTGGTCGCACCAAATATACCCGACCCGGCATCACCGTAACGGTCGGCGGGGTTACGACACCGTTGCGGCGAGGTTACGAAAGGGTTTTACAGTCACCGCGCCCCTCTGTATAATCCCCGCCCAGTATGAGAGGGGGAAACGCTCAACAGGCCCAAGATGTTGGGGAACGGCGCCCGCCCGCGCCGCGTTCCCGGCGTCGGAGCTCGCGTCCCGCCCGTCCGGTCGAGCGCCAGGCCCGTCCCGGGCAGAACGCCGTCGGCCACCTCACGGAGCTACGCGAGGTGCGTAAGGCCGAGCGCGACGCGAGCGTCTACCGCAGACGGCGCCTCATGGCGATCTCGCTCCTGGTCCTCGGCGCCCTGGCGCTGGTCTTCGCCGTCCTGGTGCAGACGCAGGCCTCCGGCGCCACGGAGCGGGCGGTCCCCATCGACCCCAACAACGCGGGCCCGGACACGGTCCTCGCGGAGGCCGCCGGCGTCGGCATCTCGACGCCCGTCCGCCCGGCGAGCCTGACAGGCCTCGGCTACCACCCTGAGGGCGAGAGCCTGGTCGCGATGGTCCCGCGCGGGGAGAACCTCTCCAAGAACGCGCTCCTCGGCCTCGTCACGAGCGGGGAGACGCCCGAGGACATCAACTACAACGTCATGGACGACGCTGGAAGGGAGGGCGCCAGGACGGGCGCCCTGGACGTCGGGGCAGGCTCCGGCACAACCGCCTACTCCCCGGTTACGGGCTCCGTCACCTCTATCCGGCCGGACCCGACCGTCGAGGACGCCAACGTCGTCGAGATAAAGCCCGACGCCAACCCCGACGTCAGGATCAACGTCTCCCTGGTAAAGAGCGACGGCGGCGCCGGCGTCAACGACCGCGTCGTCGCCGGGATGACCCGCCTGGGCAGCGTGGCCGACTCGGCGGAGGTCCTCGACCCCCAGCTCTCCGCCTACACCTCAGACTCCGGCAACCACGTCACCATCAGGATCTCCAGGGTAGGTTAGAAGAACTCACGGTCCCGCCGGGCGTGTATCATACGAAGACCCATGTTCCTCTACTTCTTCCAGAACAACCCGTCCGCCGCCGTCGCGTTCCTTCTCGGGCTCGTTATCGGCATAACCGTCCACGAGGCTGCCCACGCCACCTCCGCCTACCTCCTAGGCGACGACACCGCCTACCGCGACGGCAGGGTGACGCTAAACCCCGCCTCCCACCTGGACGTGCTCGGCAGCCTGATGCTGCTGATGGCCGGCTTCGGGTGGGGCAGGCCGACGCCCGTGGTGCCCTCCAAGCTGCGCGGCGGCATCTTCGGCCCCGTGGCCGTAGCACTCGCAGGCCCCGTCTCCAACCTCCTGATCGTGACCGTCTGCGGCGCCCTGTACCTGATACCAGCCTTCCAGGGCGGTTACCTGACCCTCATCGTGGTGATGACGGCCTTCACCAACGCCCTGCTCTTCGTCTTCAACCTCATCCCCATCCCCCCGCTCGACGGCTCGAAGATCCTCTTCCCGTTCCTCCCGCGCGCCCTGGACGGTTTCGTTGACTTCATGAACCAGTACGGCCCGATGATCCTGTTCGGCTTGATTCTGGTGGCGATCTTTATCCCCGGCTTCTCGATCTTCGGCTTCTTGCTGGCCCCTGTACGTCCGCTCCTCGAACTGTTCGGCCTGCCCTCTATATTCTGAAGGCTTCAGGAAAAGCCGACCGTCCCCGGTGCGGGCCGGGAAACACGAACCTCTCCCAGACGTTCCAAAAGAGCCCCTAAGTAGTCGATCCTGAAAAATAGGTAGACGAGGCTACAAACGACGCTTTCGCGGCGTTTTGAGGTCAAAGCATTGCAAGAAATCCGTGCTTTCGGAGCGGTTTTCTTGCAGAATCAAACGATGGAG
>JALZNL010000214.1:2389-5201 GCA_030857715.1 Actinomycetota bacterium
CCCCTAAGTACCGCCGAAACCACCTGAAACCTGATGCCTGTAGCCTGAAACCTCAAAAAGGAGCGACACGGTCCGTAGGGAGGGGGGAGAATCTACGGACTTGGCGCCGCCCCACAGGTATTTTACATCCATATATGCAAGAGCGTTAGTTCAACCTCAGGTTCAAGCTAAATCGGCTTCAGGCGCCGGCCTTCCCGCTATGACCGATGCCCGAAACCTGATGCCTGCGCTACGAAACGTCCAGGGGTTGGGGTTCTTTGGGGTTCGGGGAGGACTGGGTCAGGGGGAGCAGGAGCTCGAAGGTGCTGCCGACTTCTGGCGTGCTCTCGACCCGGATCTCGCCCCCGAGGTGGTCCGTTATCTCCTTGGCGAGCGCCAGTCCGAGGCCGGTTCCGTCGGCCCGCGAGGAGCCTTCGGCGCGGTAGAAGCGGTCGAAGATGTGCGGGATCTCGCCCTCCGGGATGCCGCACCCGCGGTCGGTGACGCCGACGACGGCGCGCCCGTTCTCGCGGGAGAGCTCCAGGTCGATCGGGGAGCCTTCCTCGGAGTACTTGATGGCGTTGTCCACCAGGATCGTGAGCGTCCGGTGGAGCTGGTTCGGGTCCGCCTCGACGGGCGGGACGTTCTCCTCGGCCCTGATGTCGAGCGGGCGCCCCGTGAAGCCGAACTCTCGGCGCAGATCGTGGAGCAGGTCCTCCAGGTAGACCTCCTCAGACCGGAAGGTGACGACGTTCGCGTCCAGCCGCGAGAGGTCCAGCAGCGTCTGGGCCAGGCCCTTGAGGCGCTCGGTCTGGCCGCGCATCTCGTTGAGGAACTTGGCCCGGTACTCTTCGTTCTCCTCGTCTTCGAGCATCTCCAGATAGCCGGAGAGGGCGGCGATGGGGGTCTTGAGCTCGTGCGAGGCGTTGGCGATAAAGTCGGCCTTGGCGCGCTGGACCCGGCGCTCCTCGGTAACGTCCCGCAGGATGGCGAGGGCGCCGTCCTCCAAGGGGGCCGCCCGGATCTCGATGATGCGGTCCCCGGCCTCGGCCTCGGGCTCGGTGACCGGGCCCGAGTAATGGGTCTTGGCGAGGACCTCCTGCAGGCGGGTGTGAAAGCCGTGCGGCGTCGACTCCAGGAGCCTCCTGGCGCGGGGGTTGCGAAAAGTAGTGTTCAGGTCCCTGTCCACGCCGACGACCGCGTCGGTCATGCCATCGAGGATGGCGTTGCCGCGCTCCTTCTCCTGTTCGATCTGGCCGAAGGCGTGCTTCATGGAGGCGGCCATCGCGTTGAACGAGGTGGCCAGCGAGCCGAGCTCGTCCCCGATGTGGGTGTTTATGCGCTCATCGAAGTTGCCGGCTGCAAGCCGCCCGGCCGCGACGTTCAGGCGGCCCACCCTGCGGGAGATCAGGACCGCCGCGAAGTACCCCGCAAAACCCGCGATAAGAAGGGCCAGTCCTCCGGCGAGCAGGGCCAGGCCCTCGATCCTGTTCAGGGCCTCCTCGGCGTTTTCTATGTCGCTCTGCGTGTAGAACTTGTTGAAGACGATGGCGGTGTTCTCCATCTCACGGCCTTCACGGTCCGTTACGTTCCTGATCGGGACGGCGTACGTGGCCTGCCGCTGGCCCGCGTGCAGACCGCTCTGCTGCGGCACGGTGTTCCACCTCGGCTCCCCTGCCTCCAAGGCGTTCTTGACCACCCCCGGTAGCGGTTCAAGATCGTTGTCACCCTGGAGTCTTCTGACCCCGTTGCCCTCAACCTGGACTATCCCCCACTGGAGGTTCCTCGTCTCCGCGAAGTCCTGCATGTCCTGGGTGGTCGGCGAGTCGTCGCGCCGTATCTGCGCGTCCCACTGCTCGGCCACCTGCCTGAAGGTCGCGTCGCTCGCCCGGCTGAGGGAGGTCTCCAGGATGGGACGCACGATGCCGTAGGCGGCGACGGCGGAGACGGCCGTGACGAGCACGAACAGGACCGTCAGCCACACCCGGATGCTCAGGCGCGGCCTCAGATCCTCTATCGCCTCCAGGGAGGGCAGCCTTACGCCCTTGCTGCGGGGGGTTCGGTCCGGCTTCTTCTTAGCGGAAAACATATCCGACACCACGCGCGGTGTGGATAAACTCGGGGTTACGGGGGTCGCGTTCGATCTTCTCGCGGAGGTGGCGGATGTGGACGTCCACGGTCCGCTCGTCGCGGAACTCGTCGCCCCAGACCCGCCTGAGCAGCGCGCTGCGCGAGAACACTCGGCCCGGGTTCGACGCCAGGGTCACCAGGAGCTCGAACTCCGTGTAGGTCAGGTCCACCTCGCCTCCGTCCACGGAGACCCGGCGGCTCGGCAGGTTGATGCGCAACCTGTCGTAGACGAGCTCGTCGGGGCGCTGGCCCGCCGGCACAGCAGCCCGGCGCATGATCGCCCTCACGCGCGCCACCAGCTCCCTGACGGCGAACGGCTTGGTGACGTAGTCGTCGGCGCCGAGCTCCAGGCCGACCACCCGATCTATCTCGTCGTCCTTGGCCGTCAGCATGATGACCGGCACCTCGCTCTGGGCCCGGATGCGCCGAATGACCTCCGTACCGTCGAGCTTGGGGAGCATGATGTCGAGCACTATGAGGTGCGGCTCGTAGCTCTTGAAGGCCTCGAGCGCGGCCTCGCCGTCGCCCGCCACCTGGATCTGGAACCCCTCCCGCTCCAGGGCGTGGGTGAGCATCTTCTGGAGCGACGGCTCGTCGTCCACCAGGAGTATCTTGCGCGTAACGCCCTGTAAGTCCTGCACCATCGCCAGCTACGACCTTCTACGAGACGACCCGAACCGCCGCACGGTCGCCCTGATTTTAG
>JALZNL010000215.1 GCA_030857715.1 Actinomycetota bacterium
CAGGGCCGCCGCCGGCTCGAAGCCGTAGCCCTCCATCAGGACGGTGTCCGCGACGAAGCGGAGGAGGTTCTCCGTGTTCCCCACGCCCCCGAGGCGCAGGTACTCGAACGCCTCGAGCACCGCCCCTGACGGCGCCGTCGAGAGAGCGGTCAGCTCCGCGTCGGGCTCCGCCTCGCCGCCGAAGAGGAGCAGGGGTATGCCCGCGGTAGCGCAGCGCCGGCGCAGGTCTTCGAGGCCCTCGGCCCAGGCCCTGCGCCCGCCGAGCAGGCGCACCATCACGGCCCGCGCGCCCGGCAGCTCCGCGTCCAAAAACGCCGCCCGGTCCCCCAGCGAGGCCGGGTTGGCGCAGCGGAGGGGCGGGAAGCCGTCGGGGAGCCGTTCGGCGGCCTTCGCGGCGGCCAGGATCTCGGTGTCGGCGGTGGTGAGGAACAGGAAGGTTTCAGGCATCAGGCTTCAGCTTTCCGGAAGGCTTCAGGCTACAGGTTTCAGGTTCTAGGTTTTGAGGTCCGTTCAGGTCCTGGGTAGGCTCCGCCGGTCCGACCAGGTCTGCCGTCGAAGCTTTGCCGTTTGGCCCGGACTCCGTTCGCGTAGTTCCCATCCCGTCACCGCTCCCCTGATGCCTGAAACCTGATGCCTGAAGCCTCAAGACCGGCAGCTCGCGTGGCGCGCCGTTCTCCACGATTCGCAGCAACGCCTCCCTGTCCACGTTCTCCGCCACGAGGTCGCCGAGCTTCTCCAGTTGTGTCTCGCGGGCGGCGGCGAAGGGCTCTTCGCCCGGTCTCCAATCCAGGTTGCGTTCCGCGGCGACCCATGTGAGGAGGGCGCGGCGGAAGGCGTCGGACTCGAGGACGCCGTGCCATGAGGTGCCAATGGTCGCGCCGGCGTGGCAGCCTTCGGTTCCGGTCTCCGTGACGAAGAGGGGAGTGCCGTCGTGGAGGCTGGTCCTGCCGTGGTGGATCTCGTACCCCCGGACGGGCACGTTCCCGAACCCCGGCGCCAGCCCCTCCGGCCGGGAGAGCACCTTCTCCCGTTCGAAGACGGTCTCGACGGGTAGGAGGCGGAGGCCGGCGACCTCCGGCGTCCCGCTCTCCACGCCGTCAAGGATCTCCTCCCCGAGCATCTGGTAGCCGCCGCAGATGCCGAGCGTCGGCAGGCCGCGCCGCGCCCGCTCTTCGAAGACCCGGTCCAGGCCGCGGGAGCGCAGAAGCCGAAGGTCATCGACGGTCGCCTTGGTCCCGGGAAGCACGGCGAGGTCCGCGTCCAGCAGCTCGCCGGGGGACTCGGTGAACCGGACGGAGACGCCCGGCTCGTGGGAGAGGGCATCGAAGTCCGTAAAGTTGCTGATGCGCCCGAGGCGGGCCACGGCGACGCGCAAGACATCCCGGCCAAGCGGCGGTTTCGCCGGACGGGGCGCGTCAAGGGCGAGGGAATCCTCGCCGTCGATGCCGAGGCCGCGGACGAACGGGAGCGTACCCAGGAAGGGGCGTCCGGTAAGGGCCGTCATCTCGCGCAGGCCGGGTTCTAGCACGGCCGGGTCGCCGCGGAACTTGTTGACCAGGAAGCCGGACAGGAGTGCCTGGTCCTCGGGGGAGAGCAGGGCGAGCGTGCCGTACAGGCTCGCGAAGAGGCCGCCGCGGTCGATGTCCCCGACGAGAAGGACGGGTAGGTCGACTGCGCGGGCGAGGCCCATGTTGGCGAGGTCGTTCTCCCTCAGGTTGATCTCCGCCGGGCTCCCGGCCCCCTCGCAGACCACGACGTCGAACCGCGAGCGCAGGCCCTCCAGGGATTCGAGGACCATGGGCAACAATTGCCTCTTCATCCCCCCGTAGCTCCTCGCGCTCGCGGTGGCCCACGGCTTGCCGCGCACGACGACCTGGGTGGTCCGTTCGGCCGACGGTTTCAGGAGGATGGGGTTCATCGCCGCCTCGGGCTCGATCTTTGCCGCGGCGGCCTGGGCGGCCTGGGCGCGCCCGATCTCGGCCCCCTCCCGCGTCACAAACGAGTTGAGCGCCATGTTCTGCGCCTTGAACGGCGCGACGCTGACGCCTTCCCGCGCGAGCCAGCGGCAGAGGCCGGCGACGACCACGCTCTTGCCTGCGTCGGAGTGGGTGCCGGCCACGAGCAGCGCGCCTCTCAAGCGGTCCTGCCCCTCCGATTCGCCCTCTCGCACAGGAGCCCGAAGAGCGCGCCGAGCCCGGCCCAGAAGACGAGCTGCGTCCCAAAAGACGAGAGGCGGAAACCCAACAGCAACCCGGAAGGAAAACCCTCGGCCGACGCCGCCGGCGGCAGCGCCAGGAACAGGACCGAGACCACGAGCAGCAGCCCGGCGCCCACCACCGCGCGGCGCTTCGGGTTCTCCATACCCCGCTCGCGCAGGCCGCGAGCCGCGAGCCAGGCCGCGAGCACCGCCAGCAGGGAGAGGGCCACCAGCGTGAAGTAGGCGGCGGTGCGGGCGCCGATGGTCGAGGGGTCTCCGACGGATGGCGGGTTTGCCGGGTACTTGAGGAAGGGGATCGCGAACGCCCCGGCAAAGAGGGCCGCCGTCAGGTAGAGGCTGCGCTTCAGGTCGCCCTCTGCGCCCAGCCGTTCCCGGAAGAACGCGAATACGAGGCCGAAGACCCCGCCGACCGTCGCCCCGAAGAGGCCCGTGGCGAAGAAGAGCCCGACCTTCTGGGTCGGGCGGGAGAAGACCTCTTCCTCCGCGTGGTGGGCGGAAGCCTCCTCGAAGGCGATGGCGCGGTCCAGCAGGGGTTCCCCGACAAAGAAGGCGAAAAGTCCCGCCAGGAGGCCGGCGAGCAGCCCGGCGGCCAAGCCGCGGCGCAGGTAGGTCGAGACCACGTTGGTGCCTAGTGGCAGGGGGCGGCGAGCAGGTGTCGCCCGTCGTGGGCGAACTCGTGCAGGTAGTCGAAGGCGCCCGCGGCCTGCCCGATGAACGGCGCGAGCAGGGCCCCGCTGGCGGAGAGGAGCACGAACAAGAAGATCAGCATGAGCGCCAGGGCCATCCAGCCCCACAGGGGCAGCGCCGGCGAGGGGTGCCGGGGGAGTCGCTTATCCATTGTTGCCTCCTTCTCGGGGTCCTCGCCCCGGTCGGAATTTCGCGCGCGGAAGGCCAGTCTCCTGGCTCCCGGATCTCCGCTAACCCCGGCCTTCCCGCCGGCCCTTCGGCCGCCAGTGGCCCCTCTTTCGGGCTCGCTCCCCGGTTACAGTGGCGGGACCGCGCCGGACTCGAACCGGCTTCCTGCGTCCCTCCGCCGCCTGTCTAATTACTACGCGGGCAGCATAGCCGCCCGCCTCCCGCGCGTCAACCGCCGCGCGGCGGGGCGTGGTATAAAGCGCGGGTCGCATGGAGAGCATCCTCAACTTCCTCCAGTCCATCCCTGACTCTCCAAGTGGTGTCCTGGATTTCGTCACCGGTCTGCTTCTCGCGCACGGTTACCTCGTCATCTTTCTCGGGGCCGCGCTCGACAACTTCGGCCTCCCCTCTTCGGGGGACATCGTCCTCTTCGCGGGCGGGTTCTTCGCCAACGGCGGGCAGGCAGCACTCCCGCTGGTCATGCTAAGCGGGTTCGCGGGGGCGCTCGTCTCGGACAACTCGGTGTACTGGATCGGCAGGATAGGCGGACGGCCTCTCATCTATCGCATCCTCAAGATTCGGCTCCTCCACTTCCTGATAAACGAGAAGAGCCTGGAGAAGGTCGAGCGCTACTTCGAGTCCCACGGGGGAAAGACGGTCTTTGTCGGCCGCTTCGGGCCTGGCCTGCGCAGCATGACCCCCCTCTTCGCCGGCGTAACCAGGATGGGGTACCTCAAGTTCGTCCCGTACAACGTGGCGGCCGGCTTTGTCTGGGCCGTCGTTTACTCCCTCATCGGCTACGTCTTCGGCCAGTACTGGGACGAGCTCCTCGCCGTCGCGAAATCCTTCGGTTTCGGCGTCTTGGCCCTCTTGGTGCTCGTGATCGTCGCCTTACTCCTCCGTCGTAGGTATCGGCGCAAGAAGGGGTAGAAGGCGCTGAGGTTCAAGGCTTTGCCCTGGAGCGGGTCCCACTACCTCAAAACCTTAGAACCTACGGATCTTTCGCGGAGACTCGTTCTCTGCGCGGATCGCTCTGACGTCCCGCGCGGGCGTGTTTCAGGTCCGCGACGATGACGAAAGAGACGATCACGAGCAGGCACCAGGAGCTGATCTTGGCGAGCGAGACCACCTCCCAGCCTCCGGCCTGACCCGGGTACGTCCAGGCCCCAAGGTACGTGGAGAGGTTCTCCGCGATCCACACGAAGAACCCTATAAAGACGAACGAGAGCACGAGCGGCATGCTCCGGCGTCGACTCGTCGCCGTGAAGAGCACCCTCGTCCGGAAGAACACGACCACGACCCCGGCGGCGAGTATCCAGCGTAAATCCGGAATAAAGTGGTGGGAGAAGAAGTTCAGGTAGATGCCGACGCTGAGGGGCACGCTAAGCGCGTAAGGCGGGTAGTTCTTCAAGTCCAGGTCCAGAAGGCGCCAGGCCTGGCACATGTAGCTCGCCACCGAAGCGTACATAAAGCCGCTGTAGAGCGGGACGCCGAAGACCTCGAAGAAGCCCTGTTCGGGGTAGCTCCACGAGCCTATGGCGGGGTTGGTCTTGAAGACCTCGAGCACGATGCCGAGCAGGTGAAAAGCGCAGAGGGTGAGCACCTCGTCCCTGGTCTCTATCCCAAGGGCTACCAGCACGACCTGCGCCAGCACCGCCCCGACAAAGATAAAGTCGTAGCGGGCCAACCCGAAGAGCGGCACGTAGCTGGAGAGCAGCAGGATCGAGATAAAGATCCCCGGAAACAGGCAGGCCCTGGCCTGCTTGATCCCAAAGACCGCCGACTCCGCCAGAAGGGATTTCGTTAAAGTCCTTCCGGCGCCCGCCTCCAAGGATCTACCGGCCACCCGGACGCGTGCGATCCGACACCGAGAGATCTGTGGGCCGCGGCTCCGTCAAAGGCACCCTCTCTGAATCCCACGCGCAACTATAGCAAAGCCGGCGAAGACCCTACGGGCGGAGCTCAGGCCCCTGTCAGGTCCTCGCGGAGGGGCTTCGGATCGTCGGCGAGGGGGACGGTCGAACGGCTAGTTTCCGTCGCTCCTGACAGGGGTTGCCTCGTAGTGGCGCATCTCCTCGATGTCGTCGAAGAACGGCCGGACCGACGCGAAGAAGGTCGAGAACCCGG
>JALZNL010000216.1 GCA_030857715.1 Actinomycetota bacterium
TCGCCGAGATCTCGAACCCGAGGTCCGCGAAAGCCCGCGCTATGAGCACCACCGAGCGCTTGTCCCTGTTCGAGACCGAGATGTACACCCGCCCCGAGACCGGCAGCGTCTGGCCCGCGGCGATCAGCGCCTTGGCGAACGCCCCGCCGAAGGTCCGGTCTATCCCCATCGCCTCCCCCGTCGAGCGCATCTCCGGCCCGAGAAGCGGATCCACGTCCGCGAAGCGGTCGAACGGGAAGACCGGCGCTTTTACGGAGAAATGTCCGTTTGTGGACGAATGCGGCTGTATATCACGCAGTTTCTCGCCCAGACAGACCCTCGTCGCCAGCTTCGCGAGCGGAACCCCGGTCGCCTTGGAGATAAAGGGCACCGTGCGGGAGGCGCGGGGGTTGCACTCGATCACCATGATGTCGTCCCCCCGCACCACGAACTGCACGTTCATCAGGCCGACGACGCCGACGGCGAGGGCGAGACGCCGAGTGTAGTCCTCTATCCTCTCGACCAGCGCCCTGTGGATCGTGATCGGGGGCGTCACGCAGGACGAGTCCCCGGAGTGGACCCCGGCCTCCTCGACGTGCTCCATGATCCCCCCGACAAAGACCTCTTCCCCGTCGCACACGGCGTCGACGTCTACCTCGACGTAATCCTCCATGAACTTGTCCACGAGGGTCGGGTGCGAGGGGCTGGCCCCAGCGCCCGTCCTGAGGTAAAGGTCCAGGTCCTCGTCGCTGTACACGATCTCCATCCGGCGCCCACCGAGCACGTAGGAGGGCCGCACCACGACCGGGTACCCGAGCTCGCGCGCCACCCCAGTGGCCTCGGCCGGGGTCGTCGCCGTGCCGAACCGCGGGTGCGGGATTTCGAGGTCCTCGAGCAGCCGCCCGAAGCGGGAGCGGTCCTCGGCGAGGTCTATGGCGTCGGGGGACGTGCCGAGGATGGGTACGCCCTCTCTCTCCAACTCGCGGGCGAGCTTCAGGGGGCTCTGGCCGCCGAACTGCAGGATAACGCCGTGGGGCTTCTCGCGACGGATCACCTCCAGCGCGTGCTCTGCCGTGAGCGGCTCGAAGTACAGGCGCGTGGAGGCGTCGTAGTCTGTGGAGACGGTCTCGGGGTTGGAGTTGACCATCACCGAGTCGTAGCCCGCGTCCTTGAGGGCGTAGCTCGCGTGGACGCAGGCGTAGTCGAATTCCACGCCCTGACCGATCCTGTTCGGCCCGCTGCCAAGCACGACAACCGAAGGGTTCTCCCCGCGCACGACCTCGTCCTCGTCCTCGTAGGTCGAGTAGTAGTACGGGGTCTGGGCGGGGAACTCGCCTGCGCAGGTGTCCACGGACTTGTAGGTCGGCGAGACGCCCAGGGCGCGCCGCACGCCGCGCACGACCTCCGTCGAGGTGCCAGAGGCGGCGGCGATGGTCTCGTCGGTGAGGCCTATCCTTTTTAGCTCCCGCAGCTCCTCGGCGTCGAGGGGGATGGAGATCGCGCCCTCGGCGGCCACGATGCGGGCTATGGAGGCTATAAAGAACGGGTCGATGCTGGTGCGGTGGTGGATCTCGCGTATGTCCAATCCCGCCCGCAAAGCGTCGAAGATCGCGAAGACCCTGTAGGGCCCCGGCTCGTCTAGCCCGGCTTTCACGTCCTGCGGGTCGACCTCGAGCGACGCCATCGCCTTGCTCAGGCTCTCCGTGAAAGTCCGGCCTATCGCCATGACCTCGCCCACCGAGTGCATCCTGGAGGTGAGCCTGGGCGACGCGCCCGGGAACTTCTCGAAGGCGAAGCGCGGGATCTTGGTCACCACGTAATCCAGCGCGGGCTCGAAGGACGCCGGAGTCGCCCGCGTTATGTCGTTGGGTATCTCATCGAGCGAGTACCCCACCGCCAGCTTGGCCGCTATCTTGGCGATCGGAAACCCCGTGGCCTTGCTCGCCAGCGCGCTCGACCGACTCACCCGAGGGTTCATCTCGATCACGTAGAACTCATCGCTCTCGGGGTCCACCGCGAACTGGATGTTCGACCCACCCGTGCTCACCCCTATCTCACGTATTATGCGTAAAGATGCGGAGCGGAGGGTCTGGTACTGGCGGTCGGAGAGGGTCTGGGCCGGGGCGACGGTTATGGAGTCGCCGGTGTGGACGCCCATGGGGTCGACGTTCTCGATGGAGCAGATCACGACGACGTTGTCGTCGAGGTCGCGCATGACTTCGAGCTCGAATTCTTTCCAGCCGGCGACGCTTTTCTCGACGAGGACGGAGCCTACCGGGCTCGCTTCGAGGCCGTCGGACACGGCGCGGCGGAGCTCGGCGTGGTCGTTGGCGGTTGCGCCTCCCTTGCCGCCTAAAGTGAAGCTGGGGCGTATGATCAGTGGGTACCCGATCCTGCCGGCGAGCTCCTCCGCACCGTCGAAGCTCTTCACGGTGCGGCTTGGCGGGACCTTGAGCCCGATCCTGGTCATGGCGTCGTGGAAGAGCTGGCGGTCCTCGGCCTTGCGGATCGAGGGAATGGACGCGCCGAGTAGCTCGATGTCGAGCTCGTCGAGGACTCCTGCCTCGTGAAGCTCGATGGAGAGGTTCAGGGCGGTCTGCCCGCCGAGGGTCGGGAGGAGCGCGTCGGGGCGTTCTTTGCGCAGGACCTCGGAGACGGCCTCGAGCGTGAGCGGCTCGACGTAGGTGACGTCGGCGACCTCGGGGTCGGTCATGATGGTGGCGGGGTTCGAGTTGACGAGGACGACGCGGTAGCCCTCGTCGCGTAAAGCCCGGCAGGCCTGGGTGCCGGAGTAGTCGAACTCGGCGGCCTGGCCGATCACGATAGGACCGGAGCCGATTATCAGGATCTTCTCGATGTCGTTCCGCCTCGGCATCTTTAGCCGACCACCGCCTTTGGCGAGACGCTGTCTACGAACCCGTCGAAGAGGTAGCCGGAGTCGCGCGGCCCAGGGCTCGACTCCGGGTGGTACTGCACGCTCCAGGCGCGCATCTCCGGCGCGGAGATGCCTTCCACGGTGCCGTCGTAGAGGTTGCGGTGGGTCAGGTCCACGCCTTCGGGCAACGAATCTTCGAGGACTGCGAAGCCGTGGTTCTGGCTCGTGATCTCGATGCGCCCGTTCTCCAGGTTTCTGACCGGATGGTTCGCCCCGTGGTGCCCGAACGGCATCTTGTACGTCTCGCAACCGAGTGCGAGCCCGAGAAGCTGATGACCCAGGCAGATCCCAAAGACCGGCACCTCGCCGAGGGCCGGGCGCAGCGCGTCCACGGCCCGCTCCAGGGCTGCCGGATCTCCGGGGCCGTTGGAGAGGAAGAGCCCGTCGGGGTTGGAGTCCAGGATCTCGCCGGGTTCCGCGGAGCCGGGCATCGCGAGGACCGTGGCCCCCCGGCTGCGGAGCTCTTTGTAGATGGAGCCCTTGACCCCGTAATCCAGCGCCACGACCCGGCACCGCTCCTCGCCGAAGGCCGGCATGAGGGTCGGCTCGGTCAGGTCGGAGCCGGAGGACGCAAGGTCGAGGCCGACCATCGAGGGATGGGCGTTGGCTTTCTCCTTTAGCACGCCCGGATCTCTCTCTACGGTAGAGATGAAGCCCCGCATCGCGCCTCTGTCCCTTATCCGCCGGGTGAGGGCTCGGGTATCCATGCCCTCGATGCCGAGGACGCCGGCCTCGTCGAGGGTTGCGGCGAGGGATTTCTCGCTCGCCCAATTACTGTGGTACGGGGTGTACTCGCGGACGACGACGGCGGCGGCCTGGACGTTGCGGGACTCTTCGTCGCCGGGGATCATGCCGTAGTTGCCTATAAGGGGGTAGGTGAAGAGCACGATCTGGCCCCGGTAAGACGGGTCGGTGATGGTCTCCTGGTAGCCGACCATGCTGGTCGTGAAGACCACCTCGCCGGCGACCTCGCCGTCCCCGGCGAAGCTCCAGCCCTCGAAGACGCTGCCGTCCTCGAGCACCAGCGTCGCCCTGCTTCGTCCCTGACGCCGGCTACCCACGAGTTCCAAGTTGCGCTCCAGTTCTATCGTGTACAAGCTCTCCGCCAACTATAGTACCCACCACCCGGCCCGTTAAGGTCTTTCCGAGATAAGGCGAGTTCGACGAGCGGCTGATCATGGTCCCCGAATCGACCGTCCACCGCTCCGAAAGGTCCAAGAGCGCGAGGTCGGCGGGCTCCCCAACTGTCAGCCTCCCCCCCTCCCCGACCCACCGCCCCGGCGCGCAGCCCATCGCCTCGACGAGCCGGGAGAGGGTGAGCTTGCCGGTCAGGACGATCTCGGTGTGGAGGGCGGAGAATGCCGTCTCGTGGCCGAGAAAACCGGGGGCTGCCTCTTCGAGCGGCAGTTCCTTCTCCTCGGAGGCGTGCGGGGCGTGGTCCGTTGCCACGAAGTCCAGCACGCCCGTTCGCAGGGCCTCCCCGACGCCGTCCCTGTCCGCGTCCGGCCTGAGCGGTGGGTTGACCCGGTAGAGTCCTTCGAGGGTCGAGATCAGGTCGTCTGTAAGCGTCAGGTGGTGCGGGGTTGTGTCCGCGGTGATGTCGGCCCGGCCTTTGAAGAAGGCGACGAGGGCCGCCGAGAGTGCCGTGGAGACGTGCGTGATGTGGGTCTTCGCGCCCGTCTCGGCCGCGAGGATCAGGGCCGTCGCGGTGGCGACGTCTTCGGCGCTGGCCGGGGAGCCGGGGATGCCGGCGAGAGAGGCGGCGACGCCGTCATGGACGACGCCCGTGGCGAGCGTGTGGTCTTCGCAGTGCAGGATCAGGGGCAGCCCTGCCGAACACGCATACATCATCCCGTTGCGCAAGACGCCGGCGGAGGCAGTCCCGAGCCCGTCGTCGGAGACGCAGAAGGCGCCAGCCTCCTTGAGGAGGCGCATCTCCGTAAGCCGCTTGCCCTCGAGGCCGACGTGGAGGGCCGCGGAGATCCGTGCCCGGACGCGGGATTCCCTCTCTATCCGGCGAACGAGACCGCTTACGACCACGGGGCTGTCCACTATAGGGTCGGTGTTCGGCATCATGACGACACCGGTGAAGCCGCCGGCCGCGGCCGAAGCGGAGCCGCTCTCGATCGTCTCCTCGTCCTCGCGGCCCGGGGTGCGCCAGTGGGCGTGGACGTCCACGAAGCCCGGGAAGAGGTGCAGGCCGTCGGCGTCGAGCTCACGGGTGCCGCGAAGGTTATCGCCGACCTCGGC
>JALZNL010000217.1 GCA_030857715.1 Actinomycetota bacterium
GCTCCAGACGTAGGGTACGTGGCGGTGGCCGGAGAGGACCATGTCCACCTTGAGCTCGCGCAGAATAGCCATGACGTCCCCCGCGTCGCGCAGGTTGTTCACGTCCCGGCCCGTGCCCGGTACGGCGAGGATGTGGTGGTGGATCATGAGGATCTTCGGCCCCCGGTCCCAGTCCCTGAACTCCGAGTCGAGCCAGCGGTAATGCTCCCGCCCGACCTCCCCCTCATCCAGGTCCGGCTTGGTCGAGTCGAGCGAGACGACCTTCGCGACACCCTCGGACACGGGTATCTCCACGGACCGCTCCCTGATGCCGAAGAACTCCTCGAAGTGCCGGTAGCCTACGTTCTTGGCGTCGTGGTTGCCCATCGAGTACACGACGTTCGGGCACGTCAACTGGTCGAGGTAGCCCTTCGCCTCCTCGAACTCCCAACGGTAGCCCTCCATCGTCAGGTCGCCCACGACGGCGACCAGATCCGGCTCGAAGGCGTTGGACTCCTCGATGGCAGCCTCCAGGAGGTCCTGCCGAAACAGCCCCGAGCCTACGTGGACATCCGACATCTGAACTATGCGCAAAACCCTTATCCCTCTCTCGCCGCCAACGCGGCACATTATGTTGCCCCGCGCGGCGGAAAGAAAGTGCCCGTACCAGTCTCCCCTCCTGGCACTCGAGATGGCGCAGAGGGCCTCCAGGTCTTCAGGGCCGGTCGCGACGGCACCCGCGGGTGTGTCTGGGGGCCTTGCGGGCTGCGCAGCGGGAGATCGTCGCCTTCTCCCTCGGGGCGCATCCTCAGCCGTCCAGGAGCCGCCTGGCCTCCCGCAGTTGTTCCTCGACAGACCCCGGCGAGGTGGAGCCGCCGCTCTTCTTGTTGGAGACGCTCCCTTCGGGCGTGAGCAGGTCTCGGGGGAACTCCGCGAGCGCAGGATGCGCGGTGATGAGTTCGTCTTCCGGCACCTCTTCGAGCGATACCGCAAGCTCCTCGCACCTCCTGACGAGCCGTCCGACGGCGTGGTGGGCCTCCCTGAACGGCACGCCGCGCGCCGCGAGAAAGTCCGCAAGCTCCGTCGCCAGCGCGAAACCGCCGGCCGCCGCGCGCATCCTCTCGCCGTCGAAGCGTGCCGTCCGGAGCATCTCGGGGAGAACGGCGAGCATCGGCGTGACAGCGTCCACGGCGTCGAAGAGGGGCTCCTTGTCCTCCTGGAGGTCCTTGGAGTAGCCGAGTGGGAGTCCTTTCAGGGTGACGAGGAGGGCGTTGAGGTTCCCAATGAGGCGTCCGGCCTTGCCGCGCATCAGTTCGTGGGCGTCGGGGTTCTTTTTTTGGGGCATGATCGAGGAGCCCGAGGAGTACGCGTCGTCGAGGGAGGCGAACCCGAACTCGGCGCTCGTCCACAGGACCCACTCCTCCCCCATCCTGCTGAGGTGGACGCCGAGCACGGCGCAGGCGTAGAGGAGGTCTAGGGCGAAGTCCCTATCGGAGACGGCGTCGAGCGAGTTGACGAGCGGTTGCATCCCGAGCTCTCGCGCCGTGAGCGCCGGGTCTACCGGGTGCGGCGTCCCGCCGAGCGCCGCCGCCCCGAGCGGCGAGCGGTTGGCGGCCTCCCGGGCGGCCTCCAGGCGCCGCGCGTCGCGTTCGAAGGCCCAGAAATGGGCGAGCAGGTGGTGGGAGAGTAGGATCGGCTGTGCCCGCTGCAGGTGCGTGTACCCCGGCAGCACGGTCCCCCGGTTCGCCTCCGCCACCTCCACAAGAGCCCGCATCGCGGCCAGCACGCCCTCGCGTATCCCCTCCGCCGCGTCCCGGACGAAGAGGTGCAGGTCGAGGGCTACCTGGTCGTTGCGGCTGCGGCCCGTGTGCAGCTTGAGCGCCACGTCTCCGATGACCTCGCGCAGCCGCCGCTCCACGGCCGTGTGCACGTCCTCGTCGGCGAGCGTCCAGGAGAAGGTGCCCGCCTCGACCTCCCCGAGCACCGTCTCCAGGCCGCAGACCAGTCGGGCCGACTCCTCCGCCGAAACTATCCCCTGCTCGCCCAGCATCTTCGCGTGGGCGATGGAGCCCCGGATGTCGTGGGGGGCGAGACGTACGTCGAAGGGGATCGAGGCGTTCAGGCGCTCGAAGGCTTGGGCGGGGGAGGCCCCGAACCTTCCGCCCCAGAGCGGCGCGTTGTTCTTTTCACCCATGGTCGCGCAGTTTAGCCTAACGGGTGGTGCTCGGAAGAGGCGCCAGCCCGCAGTCCGGAAAATACGCCTTTCGCATGATCCCCCAGAACCTCGCCGCTCCTACCATGTCACGGTCATACGATGATGCATAGACGGCTGTGACCATCGACAAGGAAGGATTGGAGGAAGAGAAGTGATCACCGACAGAGAGATAGCGTCGCCCGCCGGGGGCGGGGAGGAACGCGGCATTTCGCCCGGCGCGCTGGTCCGGCGGACCGGGCTGTTGGCGATAGCGGCGGGGGCCTCGAACTTCCTGACCCCGTTCCTGCACCCGGACGATCCCCGGAGTGCCGCCTGGGTTCCCGTGCACCTGCTGTACTTCGCCACGCTCGTGGCGGTCCTGCTGGTGCTTGTCGGGATCTTTGTCCGCCAGCTACCGGGGTCCGGTCGCCTGGGCCTGGCCGGTTTCCTCACCGCCTTCGTCGGCACCTCCATGATGCTCCTGGAAGGCCGGGAGCATCTGTTCTCCCACGACTTCGGCCAGGGCACGCCGGCCGGGTTGTGGCAACTCGTCGCCGCCAGCTTCGTGTTCAGCCTCGGCTACGTCCTGCTGGGCGTCGCGATCTTTCGGTCCGGCGCCCTCCCGGGTGCGGCCGGTGTGCTGCTCGCCGTCGGCGGCCCGCTCGTGGCGTTCTCGCCGCCGATCGGGATCCCGGCGGTCCTCATCGCCGGCCACACCCTATTCGGCGCCGGCCTCGCCTGGTCTGGGTATGCGTTGTGGGGCGGCACGGAACGCACCCCGCCGTCCTCCAGGTGATGCCTGTTCGGCCCTAAGGTCTTCGAAGGACGACGACGGCGATGACCCGCAACGCCGGGCACACCGTGGGCCCGGCCGACGTTGCCGCCTACGCGGTTGCCCGCTTTTCGGTCTGCGTACGGCGGTCTCTCTGGTACTTCCTTGCGGCGTTCTTGAGGGTCGAGAGGCCCAGGGTGGCGTTGCGGGTGCGGCTGCCGATCACATCCCGACCCAGGGAGTCCACGAACACCTCGTAGTCGAGGTCGAGCACCTCCCGGAGCGTGAGGTCTTCATTCCGCACGCGCTCCATAATGATGGAGGTCGCGCCCATGCTGATGGTGTCGCCCTGGCCGGTCCAGGCCAGGCCTTCTATGCCGCCGTTGCCGTCGCCCTTGAGGTAGACGACGACCGAGCCGCCGCACTCGGGGCTGCCGCCTGGCATCTGGACGTCCGCGTCTTCGAGAACCCCCTTGTGGCGGGGGTTCCCGAAGTGGTCCACGAGAAAGGCGACGCGTTCTTTCCGGTCCAACGCTTCCGGTCTCTAGCGCTCGATGGGGGCGCCCACGGAGTTGCCCCACTCCGTCCAGGAGCCGTCGTAGTTGCGGACCTTGTCGTAGCCGAGCAGGTAACTGAGCACGAACCAGGTGTGGCTGGAGCGCTCCCCGATGCGGCAGTAGGCCACCACGTCGTCGCCCCCGGCGAGGCCTGCCTCGCCCTCGTAGATCTCCTTTAGCTCGTCGGCGCTCTTGAAGGTGCCGTCCTCCCTCGCGGCCCGCGCCCACGGCACGTTCGCGGCCCCAGGGATGTGGCCGCCGCGGAGCGCGCCCTCCTGCGGGTAGTCAGGCATGTGAAGGAGCTCGCCCGAGTACTCGCCGGGGCTCCTCACGTCGATCATCGGGCCGTTTGCCTGGAGGTGGTTCTCGACGTCGGCCTTGAAGGCCCGGATCGCCGAGTCGTCGCGGGTCGGCGTCGGGTACTCGGCAGTCGGCACCGAGGGGACCTCCAGGGTCATCTCGCGGCCCTCGGCCTGCCACTTGACCCGTCCCCCGTCCATCACGGCGACGTTGTCGTGGCCGAAGAGGCGGAAGACCCACAGGGCGTAGGTTGCCCACCAGTTGTTCTTGTCCCCGTAGAAGACGACCTTGGTGTCGGGACCGATGCCCTTCTCGCCCATGAGCCGGGCGAACTTCTCGGGGTCGAGGTAGTCGCGCACGAGCGGGTCGTTCAGGTCCTCTACCCAGTCGATCTTGACGGAGTTCGGTATGTGCTCAACCTCGTAGAGCAACACGTCCTCGTCAGACTCCACGATGCGCACGTTCTCCAGATCGTTCAGGTGCTTCGCGACCCAGTCGGTGCTAACCAGCGCCTCCGGGTGGGCGTACCCTTTCTGCTCTATCTGCTGCTCGCTCACGTCTCTCCCTTTTCGGTTTTCAATGCCACGAGGGAGTATTCTATCCGATCTCCTACAAAGTTTGTCGGGTTTCGGTTCAGGGGCTTTCGGCGAGCCGGATCGGGAGTATACTGCCCTTCCGCGAGAGACGAGGGGGTACGGAGTTTTGGTGCACGCGGCGATGGCCGACGAGGAGAGGCGCGAGAGGATCTACGAGCTGGCATGGGCGGCCTACGCCGACCCCGAGCCGGCGATGAAGGCGGCATCTGAAATCCGCGACCGGGCCTTCGGGCCGCGCGTCACCTACTCGCGCAAGGTCTTCATCCCCCTCACCAAGCTCTGCCGCGACAACTGCGGCTACTGCACGTTCGCCCACGGCCCCCGCCCCGGCGAGAAGGCGTACCTGACGCCCGAAGAGGTCCTCGAGATCGCGCGTGCGGGCGCCGAGGCCGGCTGCAAGGAGGCGCTCTTCACGCTCGGGGACAAGCCGGAGAAGCGCTACCCGGAGGCCAGGCGCGAGCTGCGCAAGCTCGGCTTCGCCACCACCATCGAGTACCTGGCCCACTGCTGCCGGCTCGTGCTTGAGGAGACGGGGCTTCTTCCCCACGCCAACCCAGGGGTGCTCTCGGGGGATGAGGTACGGGAGCTCAGGCACGTCTCGGTCTCGCAGGGGATCATGCTGGAGCAGGCCTCCGACCGGCTGCTCGGCCCGAACCTCGCCCACTGGGCCTCCCCGGACAAGGTCCCGGCCAAGCGCCTCAAGACCATGGAAGAGGCCGGAAGGCTCCGGGTGCCGTTTACCACCGGGATCCTGATTGGCA
>JALZNL010000218.1 GCA_030857715.1 Actinomycetota bacterium
GAAGAACGGCCCCGGGGAGGAGCATCCCGCCCAGGACGGGCCGATGATCCTGGACAACGACGGGCAGCCGGTGTGGTTCCGCCCCGTGGTGAAAGAGGCCGAGGACGCCATGGACTTCAAAGTCCAACGCTACAGGGGAGAGTCCGTCCTCACCTGGTGGCAGGGTACCCACGGCGGTTTCGGGCGCGGCGAGTTCGTCATCTTCGACGAGTCCTACAAGGAGGTGGGGCGGTTCCGAGCCGGCAACGGCTACGCCGGGGACCACCACGAGTTCCTCATCACCGAAAGGGACACCGCGCTGATCGGGATCTACGGCGAGGCACGAAGGGACCTCTCGTCTCTGGGAGGTCCTACGGACGGCGCGGTGCTCGAGGGGATCGTCCAGGAGATAGACATAGGGAGCGGCGAGGTCCTCTTCGAGTGGCACAGCCTCGACCACGTCGGCTTCGACGAGTCCCTCTACGAGCTGTCGCCCGATACCGAGGACGCCTTCGACTACTTCCACATAAACTCCATAGACGTGGACGATGACGGCAACCTGCTCGTCTCAGCCCGCAGGACGTCGGCGGTCTACAAGATCGACCGGGAGAGCGGCGAGGTGATCTGGCGGCTCGGGGGCGAGAAGAGCGACTTTACGATGGAGGACGAAGCCGTGTTCGCCTACCAGCACGACGCCCGTCGCCAGGCGGACGGCACCATCACCCTCTTCGACAACCGGGGCGAAAGGATGGACGAGCCCTCCCGCGCCGTCGCGCTGGAGCTCGACGAAGATGCCATGACCGCGACTCTCGTGCGCGAGTACATCCACCCGACCGAGACGTTCGCCATCTTCCAGGGCAACGTGCAGACCCTCCCCAACGGCAACGTGTTCATAGGCTGGGGCAGCGCGCCCTACCTCTCCGAGCACGGCCGCGACGGCGAGCTGCTCTTCGACGCCCGTTTCCCCCCTGAGGTCGAGTCGTACCGGGCCTTCCGCTTCCCGTGGAGAGGCCGACCGCAGGGCGACCCGGATCTCGTGGGCGAGTCCGGGACCGAAGGCCGGGTTACCCTCTACGCCAGTTGGAACGGGGCGACGGAGGTCGCCTCCTGGGAGGTGCTCGCCGGCCCCGGTGCCGGGGATCTGGAACCCGTCGGGGATGCCGCCCGCAAGGGCTTCGAGACCGCCATTACCTTCCGTACCGAAGAACCGTACGTCGCCGTCAGGGCGAAGGACCGCTCAGGCCGGGTGCTCGGCGCCTCCAGGGCTCTCAGACGCGGAAGCTGAGGACGACCGGAGGGGGCTCCCCATGCAAAAGCGCTCCATGTTGTGCTATTTTCCGTAGCTGATCCACAACAGGTTGTGGATGACTTTTTACAAGGCACATACGCATCCGGGGGGATGATCTTTTGGAGAGCATAGGTTTCGGGCGTATCGGGGTGGAACGCCGCCGGTACGCGGTGGAGGAGATTCGTTTCTCGCTCGCAAGGCTGTACCGGGGCTTCGTGTTGTGGACCTCACTGTACGGCGAGGCGGACGCCGGTGAGGAACGGGAGCGTCGGGAGCAGGTGGACCATCTCCTGGAGTTGTTCTCCAGGTGCTACCTGCCGCGCTCGATGTGGCTCGCGGGGGAGACCCGCGAGAGGATCGAGGCCTTCGCACAGAAGAGCCGGGAGATGCGCGAACGGTTCTCCGTCGAGGTGGAGGAGAAGGGCTACGAAGAGGTCAGGGCGGGCATGGCCCGCCGCGTGAGCAAGAAGCTCGGCCCTGCCCGCAAACAGGTGGACCTCGCGCTGGAGACGGAACTCGCCGGCCCCAAACCTTCGCGGTGGCGGGCCCGGAAGGGTTAGGACCTACGCTATCCGGCGTGCCCCAAGGCCTCCGCGACGAGGGCGGCGGCCTCCCCGGCGCAGCCCCAGGAGAGGGTGACGCCGGAGCCGCCGTGGCCGTAGTTGTGGACGACGGGGACGCCCCGGCCATCCTCCCTCTCCAGCCGGACCTCGGGGCGGCCGGGTCTGAGCCCAACCTTGTGCTCCAGCACCTCCGCGCCCGCCAGGCGCGGCTCCAACGCGGAGCAGCGCCGCAGGATGTCGGCGGCGATTGCGGGGTTTGGGTCTACGTCCCAGGCGCCTTCTTCGGCGGTGCCGCCGAGGATGCAGTCCGTAGTGCGCGGGACCACGTAGGTGACGCCCTCGGGATCGTCCTCGTCCAGGATGAAGCAGTCCAGCCCGGGGTTCCGGACGCGCAGGACCTGGCCCCGTATGGGCGCCATCGAGTCGTCGCCGACGAGCCCCCTCGCGCCGAGCCCGGCGCAGTTCACGATAATTCGTGCCTCGTCTGCCAACTCGTCCGGGTCTGACACGGCGCGCCGCTCTATCGTCCCGCCCGCCGCGGCGAAGCGGTCCTGCAGGTGCCGCAGGTAGACGGGCATCTCTATGACCGGCACGACGAAGGCGTGGCCGTCGCGGTAGCCGGGCGGCAGCTCCTCGTGCCCGCAGCGCCGGACACCGGGGACGGCCGCGGACCACCAGGGTTCCGGGGCCGGGCGACGCCGGAGCTCGAAGCCCTCGCGCATCCGCACGCCGGTATCCGGCACGGCGGCGAGTTCTTCGAAGACCTCGAAGGTGCTGTGGCCCCACCGCAGCACGTCCTTCTCCGGATAGGCCTTATACGGGTACCAGATAGCGGCGGCGACGGCCGAGGTGGTCCTCTCCGGCGGGTCCGCGGCGACTATGCGGACGTCCAGGCCGGTCTCGCGCAGGCGGACGGCGGTGGTGAGCCCGATCACCCCGCACCCGATCACCACGACTTCCGCCATCCTTTTACTCCCTCCGCCTGTCTCCATACTCTACAGCCTCCACCGCCCCCGGGCCGACGTGTAGGATAGACGGCGGCCGGTCGGTACTCTGGAGGAGGTCGCATGGGTGAGAGAGAGAAAGCGGGTCATCTGGCGGTCGAGGTGCTGGCGCGGGCCGGGGCGCGGCGCTTCTACACCGTGCCGGGGGAGAGTTTCCTCGAGGTCCTCGACGCCGCCGAGCGTCACCCCGAGACGTCGCTCGTCTCCACCCGCCACGAGTCCGGGGCGTCCTTTATGGCGGAGGCCGACGCCAAGATCACGGGCAGGCCGGCTGTCGCCATGGCGACGCGGGGGGTGGGGGCGTCGAACCTCGCCATCGGCGTCCACACGGCCATGCAGGACTCGACCCCGATGGTCGTCCTGTTGGGTCAGGTCGAGACGGACTTCCTTGACCGGGAGGCGTTTCAGGAGGTGGACCTCACCGCGTTCTACGCGCCCATAACGAAGTGGGCGACGACCGTCCACCGCGCCGACCGGCTCCCCGAACTCGTGGCCCGCGCCGTGAGGGTCGCCACCTCCGGGCGTCCCGGACCTGTCATGCTCGCCCTCCCCGCGGACATCCTCGGCGAGGAGATCGAGGATGAAGGATCGCGGCTCTCCCGGGGCAGGCCTCGTTCGGCCCCGGATCCCGAGGACGTCGAGGACGTCGTGCGCAGGCTGGTCGCGGCGAAGCGACCCGTGGTGATCGCGGGTGGCGGCGCGCGGCACGCCCGTGATGCACTGGTCCGGTTCGCCGAGGCCTTCGGCACCGGGGTCTACGCCGCCTTCCGCCGCCAGGACGTCTTCCCGAACGGGCACCCGCTCTACCTGGGCCATCTGACCCTCGCGACCCGGCCCGAGATCCTCGAACCGCTCGAAGAGGCCGACCTCATCGTCGTTGTCGGCTCCCGCCTGGGCGAGGTCACCACCCAGACCTACAGCCTCCCGCGCGGAGACCAGGCCGTGGTCCAGGTAGACACGGACCCCGACGAGGTCGGCGCCACCGTCCCGGTCGAGCGCGGCATTGTCTCGGACGTCGGCGCCGCCCTAGAGGCCTTCACCCGGCGCGCCCCGAAAGCGATCGAACGAGACTGGACGGCCGCGCACGGGGCCTACCTCGAGTTCAGCGAGGTCCCGGGGAGCAGGTCCGAGGCCGGGATCGACCCGGCCGAGGTCGTCGGCGCGCTCCAAAGGGTGCTGCCGGCGGATTCCGTTCTGGCCAACGACGCGGGCAACTTCTCGGTCTTTTTGCACCGCTACTGGCGCCACGACCACCCGCGTACCCAGGTCGCGGCGGCCAACGGCGCCATGGGCTACGGTGTGCCGGGCGCCGTAGGGGCGAAGCTCGCCGCCCCGGAGAGGACCGTCATGGCGCTCTGCGGCGACGGCGGGTTCCTGATGACAGGCCAGGAGATAGAGACCGCCGTCCGCTACGGCGTCGGCATCACGGTCGTCGTCTTCCGCAATGGGATGCACGGGACCATAGCCATGCACCAGGCCCGCGACGTCGGCAGGACCGCGGGCTCCGAGATCGGCCCCGTGGACCTCGCCGGCTTCGCCCGCAGCCTCGGCGCCGAAGGATACACCGTCACCGATCCCGAAGACCTCGAAGGGACGCTGCGGGATGCGGTGGCCGATGAAGGCGTCTCGCTCGTGGACGTGGTGACGGACCCGGACCTGATCTCCCCGACCGCCCGCCTCTCCGAGCTCGCGCCGGACATGGACCGTTAACCCTCTCCTCCGCCCGGCGCGTCCGGGCGGACGGAGATGGAGGCGTCCACGGAGCCCGAGTCCGCGGAGACGCGGCCGAGAAGAATCGGGAGGGTTCCGGGTTCTACGTGCGCGAGCGGCGATAGGGTAGCTTTCGCCGCAGCATGACCTTGCCCGAGAGCGTGGACGAGAGCTCCATCAACGCCCGCCTCGAGGACGGCGTTTTGGAGGTGAGGATCACGGGCGTTGCCGCGGTCCGGGAGCCCAGGCGCATCCAGATCGAGGGCACCAACGGTGAGGCCCCGGAGAACGGCAACTCCGAGAACTAGGCCGCGCGTTCGAGGGAGGCTGAGGCCGGCGACGAGTCGCCGGCCCTGGAGTTTGGCTGTTTTTGTGAGGACGTAGCGAAGGAGGACGGCTTCCGATACGGTTCGGGAAGCCCTCACGACCCGAAACCCAACCACGGAGGCCATCCTCATGCCGGAGCCTACCAGCACCTCCTCCGCCTCGCCAACGACGCCAACGACGCCGCTGCTCGACGCGCTGCGCGGCCTACTCTTGGCCCACCGATGCGCCTTCCGCCAGCAGCGCACGTTCCTGCGAGCACAGGCCCTCGTCCTCGGCCATCTCTTCGC
>JALZNL010000219.1 GCA_030857715.1 Actinomycetota bacterium
GCTCGGACCCCTGCTCTGCGCGAACGCCGCCGTCGCAAACACCAGCATGGCTAGCATGGCTAGAGTCGTTAAGTACAGTAATTTCCTCATCTTATCCTCCTGGCTTTGCTTCCCTGTCTACGGACGCCCGCATTCCGTTAAGGAACATTAAGCGCATCGGGAGTGACAGTCAAGGTCTACATGCGAACGCTAAGCTCGTTACGTAACCCCCGGCGATGCCGGTTATAAGAGAGGTTCCCAGCGAGAGAGCCGAGACTTCGGACACTGCGGCTCTTCCTCCGCCCTATTCACCCGCCTTCCGAGAGCGTTTATTCTCGGAAGGCGGACTTCCGCTTGGCGGAGCTCTCGAAAGTTCGCCACACGCTAGCAACGCCAAGCTACAGCAAAGATACGCTGTTTGGGGGATGCGTCGTGGGTCGTTTCGGGGCTACAGTTGCTCCAGTGCCGGGACGCACCCGACCGAGAAGCAGAGGGGCGAGCAGATGTACCAGGACTTCGATCATGGGTTGGCCAGGGAGCGGACGGCGCAGATGCGCAAGGAGGTCGAGCAAAACCGCCTGTATGCCCGCTCGGCGCGGGCCGCTCGGTCCGATGGTGAGGGCGTTGCCCGCAGGGGCAGGGTCGCCCGCGGTGCCGCGCACGTCACGGCTTTGTTCAGGTGTGTAGCTATCGCCCCGATGGGGGGCGGGAGGAAGGAGAAGATCATGCGACGAGTCGCGCTTCTGTTGGCGGGGATGGCTATCGTGGCGGTGCTGGCGGTGGGGATGGCGTCCGCCGATCCGGTGAACAGCAAGAAAGCCCCGATCAGCACCTTCGACTGCGGCGGCGAGCAGGTGACGGTGACCTTTCTATTGAACCCCTCGGTGGTCTTCAACGTGGTCGACACCACGGGCAACTTCGTGCTCACGCGGGTAGAGGGCACTGCCACCTTCACCGACCCCGAGACCGGAGAGATGGTCGAAGACGAGTTCGTGTCCCCCATAGGCAAAGGGGAAAAGAAGGGCCTCCAGGGCAGCCTGACCACGTGCGACACCACCTTCACCTTCGAGGACCCGGAGGTCGGGACGGTCACAGTGGACTTTACGTTCACCGGCTTCTTCACCCCACGCAAGGGCTAACGGAGGGCCGGAAGTTGGGGAAGGCAGCCACTCGATAGTCGAGCGTACTTTTAGGGCCGGGGCGTAGCATCCCCGGCCCATCCACATGACCTTATTCACCGTACGTCGTGGAAGGATGATTCTCCGAAATCCGCATCCAGGATCTCGTATGGTTCTCACGTTCTCGGTCGGGAAGAAGCAAATCGAAGCTTTCCAGAGCGTACCCGGCTACACTACATCTGGTAGGTCCGCATAGAGATGCACGAAACCGGATAACGCTCGCGCGCTTAGCGTACGATTTTCCCGGAACGGTACCGCTACGCGCCCAACCGGCCCTCCCGAGCACCGGACCGATAATCTCCCAACGCGACGACGTTGCCGGCATCCTTGCCGCTCTCCTGTAAGGCCTGCGGGGACTGCGCCGTCTGGAGCTATCTCCGAAACGGTAGAACCCGGTAGCAAACGCTCTCGGCGGTCGGCTTTTCGGCCTCGCTGATAGCTCAAGGCACGGTAACCGGAGGCCCGATGCCTCCGAAAACCGCTTCAGGCTTCGGGCTCGTCCAGCTCCGCGAGCAGGCCCTCGATGTCCAGGGGCGCCGTCACCATGGCGAGGCCGCCATCCGGGGTACGGGGCCACTCTTCGCGCGGGCGGTCCCGGTAGAGCTCCACGCCGTTGCCGTCTGGATCGCTCAGGTATAGGGCTTCGGAGACGCCGTGGTCGGAGGCCCCTTCTAGAGGGTACTCGGCCTCCAGCAGCCAGCGGAGGGCCTGGGCCAGGTCGCGCCGCCCGGGGTAGAGGATGGCGAGGTGGAAGAGGCCGGCCGAGCCCCGGGGGGCTGGCGGGGCGTTGCGGCTCATCCAGGTGTTGAGCCCGATGTGGTGGTGGTAGCCGCCCGCCGAGAGGAACACCGCGTCCTCGCCGTACCACTGCATCACCTCGAAGCCGAGGATATCGCGGTAGAGACCCAGGGCGCGCTCGATGTTCGCCACCTTCAGGTGGACGTGCCCTATCCGCGTCTCCGGGCTGACGCGCCGGCCCTGATCCTTTGTCTGCATAGAAAAGATCCTTCCGTCTCGAACCCCGCAATTCTACCCCGAACCGTCCCCGAAACACCACGACATCCTCCCGGTGTCCGAAGCTTCTATCCACGCTTCGCGTTGACGAGCACGACGCCCGAGAGCGCCACCGCGCCCCCGATCACGGACAGTACGGTAGGCACTTCACCGAGCCAGACCCAGGCGATAAGGAACGCGAGCCCCGGCACAAGGTACAGAAAGCTCGTCGCGTTCGAGGCGGGCATCCGGGCGAACGCGTAGCCGAGGGCTAGGTAGGCGATCACCGTCGGAAAGACCCCGAGGTAGACCACGCTCAAAGTGGCCCCGAGCGGCGCCTCGCCGACGGACCCTACCAGCCCAGGCGCGAACACGAGCATGGCGAGCGTCCCGGCCCAGATGGCGTAGGTCGTGAACCGGAGCGAGCCGTATTTTGCGAGGTACGGTTTCTGGAAGACGAAAAACAGGCTCTCGGAGACGGCGGCGAGCAGGATCGGCCCGGCCCCGGGGTCGATGCTCAAAGTCCCGCCCTCCCCCGCCGAGATCAGGGCGACCCCGCCGAAGCTGACCAGGGTGCCGATCCAGCCCAGCAGCCCTAGCTTCTCCCCGAGAAACGCCACGGCGAGCAGGGCCGTAAAGACCGGCACGGAGGCGATGATAAGGCTGGCCGAGCCCGCCTCCACCGTGACCTGCCCGAAGGCAAGACCGGTGTGGTAGACGGTAAAACCCAAGAATCCCCCGAGGACGACCGCAGGCAAGTCCCGCCACGCCGGCAACGGCATCCGGGTAGCGAGGGCGTAGATGACGAGCAGCGCCGACCCGACGAGGAACCTGAGCAGGGCCAGGTGTCCCGGCGTGTAAGCCTCCAGGCCCGCGCGTATGCCGGCGAACGCGGAGGCCCAGATCAGGACAGTAACCCCGAGGGCCAGCAGCACGCGTCTGTTGCTGGTCCGCTTCACGGTGGTTAGTCTACAGAGGGACCCGAGATCCGGCCGCCGCTGGCACAAAGCCGCGCCGCTTTCTATACTCGTGGGGTCGAGGCCCCGATCTGGCAGGAGATAACATGGAGACCACCGATACCCGTCACAAGAGCAGCACCATCCTCGACGGCCGCGACCGGGCGCCCGCCCGCTCCTACCTGAAGGGCATGGGCTTCTCCGAGGAGGACCTCAGCAAGCCCATCGTCGGCGTGGCCCACTCCTGGATCGAGACGATGCCATGCAACTTCAACCACCGCCACCTCGCCGAGAAGGTGAAGGAGGGCATCAGAGAGGCCGGCGGCACCCCGATGGAGCTCAACACCATCTCCATCTCAGACGGCATAACCATGGGGACGCAGGGGATGAAGACGAGCCTGGTCTCCCGCGAGGTCATCGCCGACTCCATCGAGCTCGTCGGCCGCGGCCACATGTTCGACGCGATAGTCACCCTCGTCGGATGCGACAAGACCATTCCCGCAGCGGCGATGGCCCACGTCAGGCTCGGCATCCCCGGCGTGATCGTGTACTCCGGCTCCATAGCGCCGGGACGTTTCAAGAACCACGACGTCACCATACAGGACGTCTTCGAGGGCGTGGGCGCGAACGCCGCGGGCAAGATGTCCGACGCGGACCTCCTCGAACTCGAAGAGGGCGCCTGCCCCGGCGCCGGCGCCTGCGGCGGCCAGTTCACCGCCAACACCATGGCGATGGCCCTGGAGTTCCTCGGCCTCTCCCCCTTCGGCTCCTCTAGCCCGCCAGCCCTCGACGGCCGCAAGGACGAGGCGTGCATGGCCGCCGGAAGGCTCGTCATGCGCCTGCTCGAGAACGGCCTCGACCCCAAACGAATCCTCACCCGTGAGTCCTTCGAGAACGCCATCGCAGCCGGCGCGGCCAGCGGCGGCTCGACCAACCTCGTGCTGCACCTTCTCGCCATCGCCCGCGAGGCCGGCATCCCGCTCGACATCGACGATTTCGACCGCGTGAGCGAGAAGACGCCCATCATCGCTGACCTCAAGCCCGGCGGGCGCTACACGGCCGTGGACCTCGACCGCGCCGGCGGGACGCGCCTCTTCGGCAAGCACCTCTTGGACGGAGGCCTCCTGCACGGCGACGAGCTGAACGTCTCCGGCCGCACGCTCGCCGAGGAAGTCGCCGAAGCCGAAGAGGACCACGGACAGGACGTGGTGGCGACCGTCGAACATCCGCTGAGCTCCTCGGGCGGGCTCGTGATCCTGAAAGGAAACATCGCCCCCGAAGGCTGCGTGGTGAAGGTCGCCGGCTACACGCGCCTCCATCACAGCGGCCCGGCGCGCGTCTTCGAGTCCGAGGAAGACGCCATGGCGGCAGTGCAGGCGGGTGACATCTCCGGTGGGGACGTCGTCGTGGTCCGGTACGAGGGACCCCGGGGCGGGCCAGGGATGCGCGAGATGCTCGGCGTTACCGCAGCCCTCGTCGGCCAGGGCCTCGGCGAGACGGTCGCCCTCCTCACGGACGGCCGCTTCTCCGGCGCCACCCGCGGCCTCATGGCCGGCCACGTGGCCCCCGAGGCCGCCCACAGGGGCCCCATCGCCGCTCTTAAGGACGGCGATACCGTAACCTTCGACATCGAGAACCGAACCCTGAGCGTAAACCTCGACGCGGCCGAGATCGAAGCCCGCCTCTCCAACTGGACGGAGCCCGAGCCCCCCTACTCGACCGGCGTGATGGCAAAGTACGCCGCCCTCGTCTCCTCGGCCTCGAAAGGAGCCGTCACGGACGCAGCGTTGGGCGCGGGATAGCGTTCAGCGCCTGGTGTCCCCCGTTTACGCGATATAGGGGGGCACCGAACCGCAACTCTACGAACAGACACGCCACAACGGGCGACGACGGTGGCGAAGGGCTTACCGCCGGAAGAGTCCCGCGTCCGCCCGCAGCCTCGGCCGTTCGCCTTACCGGTAGTTTGTTGGGACGGGATACGTGGGCTAGGATCGCTCGAAATACGCTTGCTCGATCGCCGTAAGTGCGCTGTAATTTGACCACATATC
>JALZNL010000220.1 GCA_030857715.1 Actinomycetota bacterium
AACAAGGCGAAGCCGGTGCTAGGACCACTCGCGCTGCGCGCCAACCCGCTGCCCACGGCGGCGAAGCTCGGCCTCGGCGGGATGGCCGCCGCCCTGATCCTGGGTCTCATACGCCGCCGCGGCTAGGCCTCCGAAGGTGTTAGCCGCAGGGCTTTGACCTTCGTGGCGTGAGAGCCTCCAACGCTTCCACGACTCTTCACGCACGCCGCCGGACCTCTCGGAATCCTTTACGGCGCTGGTGGCTGTTCCGCGCTCCTCAAGACCAGCCGGAAGACGTAATGAAACGTTAAGGCGCGGGTAAGCGCTGCGTAAGATCCGTTCCCTACCCTGACAGGGCATAACCATTTTGTCGCCCAAGGGAAGGGGACGCCCAGAGATAGGTTACGCAAGCTGCAATCGCAAGCTGCAATTCCTGCGGGGTGGTCGGAAGGCCGGTTCGTGAGGAGAGATCCATTCGAGTCAGGAGGTGTAGATGTACCGCGTAGAGATCAGTCCCGCTCGCAGAAGGACTCTCGTATTGGCTACGGCCGTATTCTCGGCCCTGGTGTTGTCTGTCTTTGCGGTGGGCGGCGCGAGGTTCGCCGCCGCGCAAGAGGCCGAGGCCGACTTCACGCCGGGCGCCGTGTTCGGGATGTCAAACGAGGTAGACCGCAACGAGGTGGTCGCCTTCAACCGCGGCGCCGACGGCCGTCTCGAGCCCGCCGGCACGTTCGAGACCGGCGGCACGGGGAGCGGTACGATCGAGGACTCGGCCAACGGCGTGATCCTCGCCAACCGCAGCGGGGAGTCGTCCCCGAACAACCTGCGAGGGACCGCCCGGTTCCTGTTCGCCACGAACGCGGGGAGCGATTCGATCTCCGTGTTCCGCGTAGAGCCCGACGGGCTGGAACTAATCGACGTTGAACCGTCGAACGGCCAGCGCCCGACCAGCGTCACGGTGAGCAAGGGCGTGGTCTACGTAATGAATTCCGGAGGATTTATGTGCTCCGGCACCGACGGGACGCCGCCGAACATCACCGGCTTCGATCTCGACCAGCAGGGCGAGCTAACGCCGATCCCCGGATCGACGCGGCCATTGAGCGGGGGCGCCACCTCGGGCTGCAACCAGGTGTCTTTCAACAAATCCGGCGACGTAGTGGTCGTGACCCAGCAGCAGGCCGACATCATAGACACGTTCACCGTCAACGACGACGGAACCCTCAACGGGCCGACGCCGCAGCAATCCACCGGCAACGGGCCGTTCGGGTTCGCTTTCACCCAGCGCGATCAGCTCGTCACGACCGAGAACTTCGGGGCGGCCCCCGGCCAGGGAGGCGCCGCGTCCTACGACATCGAGCGCGACGGTACGCTCACGCCCCTGAGCCCGACGGTGCGTAACGGGCAGTCCGACACCTGCTGGGTCGTCATCACTGACGACAACCGCTACGCCTACGCGGCGAGCTTCGGGGACGACGGTGCGATCTCGAGCTACCGGGTCGAGCCCGACGGGAACCTCGTCCTGCTCAACAGCCAGGAGGAGACCACGGGCGCCAGCACGGCCGACTCGACCCTGAGCGCGGACAGCAAGTACCTCTACGTCCGCAACTCGAACCGAAACACGATCACCGCGTTCCGGGTCGAGAACGATGGGGGCCTGACCCGCATCCAGGAGGTGCAGTCGGGGTTGCCGTCCGGCGGAGCCCTCGGTATAGCCGCCAAGTAAGGGGCGAACCGCTACCGGATAGGACCACAACCCGCAACAAACCGACAGGGGGCCGGCGTCGTTACCGCCGGCCCCCCTGTCCACCCTCAGACCGGAGTAACGCTCCGGCAAGGTTACGCGAGACGCGTCGGGTGGCCCGGAGACCGGTGGGCATCTCTCGGCTACGTGCCGCCCGCGTACTGTCTCCGATATGACGTTACCGCCGCCCCGCTGCTTGCTAGGAGGCCAGGTCGGGCCGCAGGTCTACCTCGACGTGCTCGGCGCCGTCCTCCCACCGCTTGCGCTCGGGCAGGTCGAGGGCGCGGAGGAGATGGAGCATTCCGGTGTTCTCGCGCATGACGAGGGCGTACAGCCGTTTCAAACCGTTCTCGCGGGCGGCCTCGATGAGGTAGCGGGTGAGCCCCATGCCGAGTCCCCGGTCCTGAAACCTGTCCTCCACGAGCGCCGCGTACTCGGCTGCGTCGGTGCCAGGCTCCCTCTCGTAACGCACCACGCCCACTATCTCCTCGGGGTCTTCGGGGTCTAGCGCCACGAGCGCGAACCGGTCCCGGCCGTCTACCTCCGCAAACCGCCGGGCCTGCTTGTCAGAGAGCCTCTTCAGGGGGCCGAAGAATCGTAAGTGCACCGAACGGTCGCTCGACCGCGCCACCAGACGCTGCAACGCCGCGGCGTCACTAGGCCGGATCTCCCGCACCGGCGCGCACGTCCCGTCCCTCATCGCCAGGATGCCGGGACTACTCACCGCCAGACCCCTTTCTCGGGGCCGCTTCTCTCGTATCCTCGTATCTATGTGCGTATTGCATATAAAGGGATTCTACCGTACCGATTGAAGGAACAAGCGTCGGGTGTCGGCTACGTGTTAGAGGTTTAACCTTCCGGGGGGTCCGTTGCGCGTGGTGATGCGGTTTTCGGGCGGAGAAGCTCCAGGAACTCGTCCGCGTTCACCTCCAGGTATTCGGCCATTTGTTCGGGGGTCAGGTGGCCGGACATGGCCTGTATGAGCGCTTCGCGCTGGGACTGGAGGAGTTTCAGGGCCCGGCGGTGGTCCTCTTCCAGGGAGCCGGTCCAGGCCTTGCCGGCCTCTTGGGCGGCCTCCCGGAAGGTCTTGCCCTCCAGGACGAGGGCGGCGAGTTCGACCGCCCGGTAGGTGCTGGTTGAGATGCGGCGCTCGGCGCGGACGAGGCCTACGGCGGTGTTGAGGCTGACCGCGTAGCGCAGGAGGTTCGCGACGTGGCGGGCCTCTTCTGCCGAGATCTCGAGCTGCGTGCGGTCCGCTTCCCGCATGGTCAGCGGGATTTCTCTTCGGCGCGGCCGTCGCGGTTCGCTTCCTTCGGGGGGCGCGCGGAGAAGGCGCGGTGGCCGGTGATGGCCTGGCCCACGATCAGGGTGTTGACGTCGTTGGTGCCTTCGTAGGTGTAGACGCCCTCTATGTCCGCCATGTGCTCCATCACGCGGTAGTCGAGCAGGACGCCGTTGCCGCCGAGGACCTCGCGGGCTAAAGCCGCGGTGCGGCGGGCCTTCGCGACGTTGTTCATCTTGAACATGGAGACCGTCGGCGCGTCGAGGAGGCCGTCGTCCTTGAGGCGGCCGACGTGTATGGAGAGGAGCTGCGAGAGCGAGATCTCGTTGACCATCTCCACGAGCTTCTGCTGCATGAGCTGGAACGAAGCTATGGGCTGCCCGAACTGCTCCCTCTCCCCGGCGTAGGCGAGCGCCATCTCGTAGCAGTCGGAGGCCTGGCCGAGCCCATCCCAGCCCACCCCGTAACGCGAGTGCGTCAGCACCGAGAGCGTCGAACCGAGGCCCGTGGCGCCCGGCAATCTGGCGTCTTCGGGGATGTGGCAGCCTTCGAGCTTTATGTGGGTCTGCCAGACGGCGCGCTGGGAGGCCTTGCGGGGTAGGACGTCTGTATGGAAGCCGGGGTTGTCCCCTTCGACCAGAAAACCGGAGATCTTGCCGTCCCCGGTCCTCGCCCAGATGACGGCGACGTCGGCGAAAGAGGCGCTGCCGATCCAGCGCTTCTCCCCGTCGAGCACGTAGCCGCCGTCCTTCTCGACGGCGGTCGTAGCCAGGGAGCCGGGATCGCTCCCCGCGTCGGGCTCCGTGAGGCCGAAGCAGCCGATCTTCTCGCACCGCGCCATCGCGGGGAGCCAACGCTGCTTCTGCTCTTCGCTGCCGAGCTCGTGGATGGCCGTCATTGCGAGCCCGCTCTGGACGTGCAGGAAGGTCGCAAGCGACCCCGAACCGCGCGCCACCTCCGCTATGGCGAGCCCGTAGGCGACATTGTTCCACCCCGCGCAGCCGTACTCGGGGGAGAAGGTGGCGCCCATGACCCCGAGCTCTCCCAACCCCGGAAGCAAGTCGAACGGGAACTCCGCCCTGTCCCAGTGGTCCGCGGCCGAGGGGATCACCTCCCGGTCCACGAACCCGCGCACCTTCTCCCTGACCCCTTTCTCCTCCTCCGAGAGAAGGCGGTCCGCCTTGATAAAGTCCGTCGGCCGGATCTCGCTCCGTACCCTGTCGGGCGTTATGGTCATCCTGATCCCCCACGGTCTGTCGATGCGTCTTCCCTGCGGCCAATATAGGTTCCGGCAGAGCCAGGGTCAATCCGCCCGACCGTGGTGGACGCCGATGCCCGCCGGTGGGACGAGAGGGAAAGGAGAAGATGCGGACACCGGCTAAGGCTTCTAATACCCTAACCAACCGGCCCGTCAACGCCGAAAGCGCCCCACCCACCGAGAGTGTGCCAAAGTATGTAGCGCGACCCCACCCGAACCCCGAACTTTTCCCGACGCTCCCGCAAACGCGCATACTTTGGCCCCCAAGATGCCCCCCGCCGCCCGACTCCCAGCCGGGAACGGGACGGACAATGACGCTTCGTAGCTAAGTGCAGATTGACAGTATGTGCGTAGGGAATATAATGGATTGGAGGCACGAAGTTCGGGGCGAAAACCGGAGGGTACGTTGAGTATCCGTCGGTGTCTACGGGCTTCGGGCCGTAAGAGATCAGCGACGGCGGGACGGACGATTGCGACCGGTTCCGGGTTTGCGGGAGGTAGAATTTTATGAAGAAGGCGTTGTACGAGGCCGTTTTGCAGGACGTTGACAGATACGAGGATCTCGCCCGCAGGGCTGAGGGTTCCGGTGACGACGAGCTCGCGGGGTTCTTCCGCGAGATACGCGAGGAGAACCGGCTCAGGGCCGAGAAGGCCGGGCGGTTGCTGGCGCAGCGGGTCGCCGAGTAGCGGCGTTCGAGAGGAGGAAAGTATGAGGGTAGCTTTCATAGGTCCGGTTGGATCGGGCAAGAGCACCCAGGCGCAGAGGCTGTCCTGGTCGATGCCGTTCTACAACCGTTTGCCGAGGCTCTCCACGGGCGACCTGGTGCGGGCCCAGATCGAGGCCCGGACGCCGTTGGGGGCGCGGATAGAGGGTTACCAC
>JALZNL010000221.1 GCA_030857715.1 Actinomycetota bacterium
ATCTGATCGGTCCACCCTTCCCCGGGATGCGTCGCGCAGTCAGTGCCGGTCACGGTCTCCAGGGCCCGCACGACGGTGGTGCCGACGGCCACGACCCTCCGGCCCGAGTCTCGTGCCGCGTTGACGAGCCCGGCTGTGGCGGCGGGTACCCTGTAGAACTCTTCGTAGGGCGGCTCGTCCTCTTCGAGGCTGGCGACGCCGGTGTGCAGGATCAGGGGCGCAACCTGAACGCCTTTCGCCACGAGCCGCGTGATGAGCTCGGGTGTGAACGCCCGCCCGGCCGAGGGCATCTCGGCGCTTCCCTTCTCCGTCGCGTAGACGGTCTGGTAGTAGCCCGAAGGCCAGGCCTCCCTGACGTAGCGGTACCGGATCGGTGCCCCGTACCAGTCGAGATACTCGTTCAAGCTGAATGGAAGGTCGAGTGTAGAGACCCAGAGCCGGTTCTTTTTCCCGCCACGGTACCGGTTATCCGGGCGAAAAGGGGTATGGAGGGAGGCCCGGCCGCCCTCCGGCAGCCCCAGCATCTCTCCCGGCTCACCGTCGAAGAGAGGTTCAAGGTTCTCCGTTCGGAGCTCAACGGTCCACAGGTCCGCCGGTAGGCGGGTTGAGAGGTGCAGGGTAAGTGGCGTGCCGTCCGCGCGGGTGGCTGGCAGCGCGGCGTTCATGGTGCCGCTGGTGTTGACGACGAGCACGTCGCCGGCTTCGAGGAAGTCGGGTAGGTCCCGGAAGCCTGCGTGTACGATGCGGGCGTCGCTCCGGTAGGAGACCATGAGGCGCACCTCATCCCGGGCCAGGCCGCGGGCCTCTGGTGGCTCGTCGGCTTCGAGCTCCGGCGGCAGGTCGAAGTCGAGATTGTCGAAGAGTTCTCCGGGGGCAGATCTCAGGGCGTTCAATTAGTCTCCTTTGCGGCGTCTTCGGGGTCGGGAGACCAGAACTCCAGAAGGTTGCCGTCGGGATCGTAGAAGTAGTAGGAGGTGGCCCGCATCCAGTCCAGGCTCATCGGTCCGTGGACCTCCACGCCGCTCTCCCGCACGTGCTCTATGGCCGGTTGCAGCCTATCGCGGGGCACGGCAAAGGCGTAGTGGACCCGCCCCCAGCGCTGGCCAGCCGGCAGGGGCGAGTGCTCCTCGAACAGGAGCGGTCCCTTGCGGAGGGCCACGCGTTGCGCGTGGCCCGGGACGCCGGCCCAGAACCACGCCCAGTCGTTCTCGACGGGGGTCTCCGGCGTCAGGCCAACCACCTCATGATAGAAGCGGGCGGACCTCTCCACGTCGACGACGACCAGGACGATCTCCGCGAATCCGGTGGCGAACACGGGCTACCGCCTCCCCGCGGTGGTCAGCTCCTTGGCCGAGTACCGGCCGCCCGGCAGGTCGCCGGTCAGGATTTCGATGAGGCCGGGCACGCTCTCTTCGGGAAGAGGACGGTCGCTGATGTCCTCGTCCGGGAACGCCTCCTGGTGCATCCGGGTGCGCATGTCGCCCGGGTCTACCCAATAGACCCGCCATCCAGGGTTCTCGGCTGCGAGGATATTCGAGAGTTGCTCCAGTGCGGCCTTGCTCGACCCGTAGCCGCCCCAGCCCTCGTAGGGCTCGACCGCGGCGTCGCTCGTGACGTTGACGACGCGGGCGTCGGGTCTCAGTTCGTCCCGCACGGCCTGGACCAGCGCCAGTGGGGCGACAACGTTCGTCCGGTAGACCTGCTCCAGGATACCGAGAGGGTAGTCCAGGAGGTTCGGCTGCGGGCTCGGACCCAGGACGCTGGCGTTGTTGACCAGCGCGTCGATCCCCCGGGCCTCGCGCGCGGCTTCGGCGAGTTCCCGTCTGTGCTCGGGGTCCATGACGTTACCCGCGATGGCGGTTACCGTCGTGAGCGTTGCGAGCTCGGCGCGGGCGGTCTCGAGGCCTTCCTCGCCGCGGGCGTCGATGATAAGTGTCCAGCCGTCTTCGGCGAGCCTGCGGGCCAGGGCGAGGCCGAGGCCGCGGGAGGCGCCGGTGATGAGGGCTGTGCGGTCCGGTTGTTCGGTCATCAGATGTGCCTCTCGATCTTTCTCGATCCGACTTGAATGGAATGTATCGTCCCGGGTGGCGGCCGAAATCGTCAGGAGGGACTGTTTCGGGCCTGTACCAAAGTACGGCTTCCGGCGGCCGGAGCGCTGGTCTTTCCGGTGCGGACTACCGGGCGCCTGACGCGCGCACTTCCTGGTAACCTCCCCGCATGGCTGATGCTGGGGCAAATCAGGTGCCGTTCGCGGTCTCCGGCGCTACGGGCGCGGTGGGCGGCCGGGTGGCGGCCCGTCTGGCCGAATCGGGCCACGAACAGCGGTTGATCGTCCGCGACGCTGGACGCGCACCCGACCTCCCCGGATCGGAGGTAGTCGAGGCTTCCTACGCCGATCCCAAGGCGATGAGAAGAGCGTTGGAGGGCGCGCGAACCTTCTTCATGGTCTCGGCCGGGGAGGCCCGAGACCGGGAAGAGCAGCATGCCGCGGCCGTGGACGCGGCGGTGGCGGCTGGGGTCGAGCGGATCGTGTACCTTTCGTTCCTCGGCGCCGCGCCGGACGCGACCTTCACGTTCGCCAGGGATCACTGGCACACTGAGGAGCACGTGCGCTCCTCGGGCCTCCGCTTCGCGTTCCTGCGCGACAGCCTCTACCTGGACTTCATCCCAGGCCTGGCGGGGACCGACGGCGTCATCCGCGGGCCTGCGGGGGACGGAAGGGTGGCGGCGGTGGCGCGCGACGACATCGCGGACGCGGCCGTCGCGGTCCTGACCGGCGAGGGGCACGATGGGCGAACCCACGACCTGACCGGTCCCGAGGCGATCACGCTTCAAGAGGCGGCGTGGGAGATCTCGCGCGCCGCCGGACGCCTCGTCACGTACCACGCGGAGACCCTGGAAGAGGCCTATGCTTCCCGCTCGGGCTACGGCGCACCCGGGTGGGAAATCGAGGGTTGGATCACGTCCTACGCGGCGATAGCGGCCGGCGAGATGGACGTGGTGGGCGACGCCGTCGCCACGCTAACCAGACACCAGCCGATGAGCCTCACCGACTTCCTGCGCCGGCATCCCGAAAGCTACCGGTGTCTACTTGTTTGAAGCTGTTGGCCCCTTGCTATCGCTGAAGGCTGGTAGCTGACGGCTAACATTCATGGCTGATCCACGAGGCCTCTCTCGGAGGCGATCCTGGCCGCTTCGGTGCGGTTGTCGGCGCCGAGCTTGGCGAGGATGGAGCCGACGTGGAACTTGACGGTGCGCTCGGAGATAAAGAGGCGCCCGGCGATATCGGCGTTCTTGAGGCCCCGGGCGAGCAGTGCCAGGACCTCGATCTCGCGGGGGGTCAGGGGATTGGTCTGCCCCGGGTCCTCCCCAATGCGCCCGAGCAGGCGGTTCGTGACGGCGGGCCCGAGGAGCGAGCCCCCGGCGTGGACGGTGCGGACGGCGGAGAAGATGTCGGCCCGGGAGGCGCCCTTGAGCAGGTAGCCGCGGGCGCCGGCGCGCAGGGCGCCAAGTATGCGCTCGTCTGTGTCGTAGGCGGTAAAGACGACGGTCCGGGCGGACGAGTTTGCTCTCTGCAGCCTCCGCAGCGCCTCCACGCCGTCCACGTTCGGCATCTCCAGGTCCAGCAGGATCACGTCCGGGCCCAACTGTTCCACGAGCCTGACGACGTCTTCCCCGTCGGAGGCCTCGCCGACCACCTCGAAGTCCGGCTGGGTGCCGAGGACCGCGACGAGGCCCTCTCGCAGCATCGGGTGGTCGTCTGCGACGAGGAGACGGATCTTATCCATCCGCAACTCCCTCTAGCGGCACGGTCGCCTGCACCCGTGTTCCCCCGTCCGGCCCACTGTCCACATGCAGTACGCCGCCAAGCATCTCTACCCTCTCCTTCATGCCGACGATCCCGTGCCGGCCCTCCGGCATCCTCGACGGGTCGAATCCGCGGCCGTCGTCCTCGACGAGGAGGTCGACCGCTTCGGGCGTGGAGACGAGCCGGACGGTGACGCGCCGGGCTTCGGCGTGGCGGACGACGTTGTTCAGGGCTTCCTGACAGACGCGGTACAGTGCCGCCTCGACGCCGGGCGGCAGTGGGCGACTGCCGTTGACCGACTTGAACCTCGTGGATATTCCCGTCTCGGACTCCCAGCGGTCCACGAGGGCTTTCAGGGCCTCCGGCAGGGAGCGGTCCTCCAGGGGAGCCGCGCGCAGGTCGAGGACTGAGCGGCGGGCCTCGTCGAGGTTCGAGCGGGTCAGGGAGAGGGCGCGAGAGAGGGCGGCGCGGATCTTTTCGGGGTCCGCGTCCGTTTCGAGGAGGGCTTCGGCCGATTCGATCTGGAGTCCCGTCGCGGTGAGGTTCTGGGCGAGGGTGTCGTGGATCTCGCGCGCCAGCCTATTGCGTTCCTCGACGGCCCCGAGCCTGGCGCTGCGCTCGAAGAGCCGCGCCCGCTCGACGGCGATACTGAGAAGGTCGCCGACGGTGTTGAGTAGCTGGAGGTCCTCCGGGCCGAGGCCGCGCCACGCCGGGCTCGCGACGTTCATCACCCCGAGCTTCTTCTCCCCGGCGTAGAGGGGGATGCTCGCGTGGTAGCGGAGGCCGTCGGTGCCGTCCACCAGGCCGTCCAGCCGGCTGCAGGTCATGACGTTCACGTTGGCCGCGCCCTCCAGGTCGCCTTTCCTGTACGTGTCCAGGCAGTAGCAGTATCCCGACCCGTCCATGCGTCGCGGCTCGTCCGCCAGGACGGGGGGAAGGTTCTGGGCGGCGGCCAGGTAAGGTTCCGGCGAGGACTCTTGTATGAGCCAGATCCAACCGGTCCTGAGCCCCAACAGCTCCGCCACCTGGGAGAGCGTGTACCGGAGCGCCTGGTCCAGGTTGACCGAGCGGTTGAGCTCCCGGGTGATCCCGTTAAGCACCGACAGCTCGTGGTTGAGCCGCCTGAGACCCCCCGTCTTCTCCGCGTTCGACGCCTCGGACACGCCAGGCACCTCCTTCTTCTGCAGTCTAGCAGTGTGCATCCCGGAGAAGGCAAGAAGGTCAGAGGTAAGCGTCGGCTTTCGGCTGTGCTTCCCAAAAGGAACGATGCGCGAACTTCTTCTAGGAGTAAATCTCGGAACTTCGGGCTGAGGGGG
>JALZNL010000222.1 GCA_030857715.1 Actinomycetota bacterium
ATCATGTCCTTTACGCGGTCTACAATGTAGAAGTAGCCGTCCTCGTCCATCTTCGCGATGTCCCCGGTGTGGAACCAGCCGTTCTTCATGGCCTCCGCCGTGGCGTCGGGCCTCTTGTAGTAGCCCTTCATCACGTTGTGGCCCCGCACGACCAACTCCCCCCGCTCTCCGCGCGGGACCTCCGCATCGTTCTCGTCGAAGACCTTCACCTCGATGCCCCAGAACGGGAGCCCGATGGAGCCGACCTTGCGCTGCTCGGCCGAGCGGTTGAAGCAGGTGCCCGGGCTCGTCTCGGAGAGCCCGTAGCCCTCCAGGATGACGACACCGAACTTCTCCTCGAAGTTCTTCAGGACCTCTACCGGCATCGAGGCTCCGCCGGAGATGCCGAGACGCAAAGAAGAGGTGTCGTAGTCGTCCGCGTTCGGGTGGCGCAGGAGGTACTGGTACATCGTGGGCACGCCGACGAAGGCGGTGACGCCGAGGTCCTGTATGGCTTCGAGTGCCGCCTCTGGCTCGAAGCGCGGGACCATTGCGATCGTGTTGCCCTTGTAGATCGAGGCGTTCATAACGGTGGTCTGGCCGAAGATGTGGAAGAGCGGCAAAACGGCCATCCCCACGTCGTCCTCGCGCAGCTTGAGGAGCTTGTCCGCCTTGTAGACGGCGTTGAAGAACAGGTTGAAGTGCGAGAGCTCCGCCCCTTTAGGCCGGCCCGTGGTCCCGCTGGTGTAGATTACGACCGCCGTGTCGTCCGGCATGGTCTGCGCCATATCGAACTCTGCCGGGTGGTCGCCCAGCAGCCCGTCAAAACCGTGCGCTCCCTCCAACGCGCCCTTCCCGCCGGGCTGCTCGACGACGACGAGGTTCTCGCAACCTTCCGCCCCCTCGAAACCTTTCCACGCCGCCTCCAGGACTCCCTCCCAGGCGACGAGGGCCACCGCGTCGGAGTCGTCGAGGTGGTAGGCGACCTCAGGCCCCTGCAGCAGCACGTTCAAGGGGACCACAGCGGCGCCCGCGTTGAGGATGCCGTAGTAGGCGACGACGAACTCGGGCACGTTCGGGACCATGACCGCCACCTTGTCGCCTGGTTTCACGCCTAAAGAAACGAGCGCGTTCGCGAACCTCTTGGCCGCGTCGCGCAGCCCAGCGTAGTCGAGGACGCGGTCTTTCAGGATCAGGGCCGGCTTCTCCGGCCGCTCCTCGGCGCTCTCTTCGAGTAGCACCGCCAGGTTCAGCGTCATGCCCCTATACCTCCGATCCCGATGGGGCCTTCTTCCGGCCTTGCTCGTCGTACTGGTACCACCCCCTGCCGGTCTTTCTGCCGAGCTCGCCCTTCTCGAACTTCTCGACGATGCTCTTCTTGGGCTTGTCTTTCGGGTCGCCGCTCTCCTCGTAGCGGGCCATCTTGACGTAGTAACCGATGTCGATGCCGGTGAGGTCCATCAGCTCGAACGGTCCCATCGGATGCCCCAGCGCCGTCTTGCAGGCGGTGTCTATGTCCTCGACGGAGGCGACGCCTTTCTCGTGGAGGCTTATGGCCTCGTCCCTGAGGGCCCCGAGGATGCGGTTGGCGACGAAGCCGGAGATCTCCTTGCTGAGGACGACCGGCGCCTTGCCGATTCTGCGGGTCAGCTCGATGGTGGTCTCCACGGTAGCGTCCGAGGTCTCGGGGTTCCGCACCACCTCGACGCACTTCATGACGAGCGCGGGGTTGAAGAAGTGCATGTTGCACACCCGGTCGGACCGATCGGTCGCGTCGGCGACCTGCGAGGAGACGATGGTCGAGGAGTTGGTGGCGAGGATGGCGTGCTCCGGGGCTGCCTCGTCGAGTTTGCCGAAAAGTTCGCGCTTGACGTCGAGCTTCTCGACGGCGGCCTCGATGACGAAGTCGGTCTCCGAAGCCGAACCCTCGAGATCGTTGGTGAAGCCCATCCGGTCGAAGGCGGCATTCACCTCGTCCTGTTCCATGCGGCCCTTCTCGACGTTGCGGGCCATGCGGGCTCGGAGCTGCTCCTGGGCCTTCTCGAGCATCCCCTCATCTATGTCCTGGAGGGTCACACCGTAGCCGGCCAAAGAGCAGACCATCCCGATCTGCGAACCCATCGCCCCGGCCCCTACAACGAGGATCTTGTTTACGTTCTCTATGTTGGGCTCGGTCATCTCCTACCTTCCTTTGAAATCCGGCTTGCGCTTCTCGATGAAGGCGCTCGTGCCTTCCCGCTTGTCCTCGCTCGCGTAGAGCAACGCCTGGGCGAGGCGCTCGACGACGAGGCCCGTCCTCTGGTCGGTCTCGAAGCCGGTCTGCACGGCGAGTCTCGCAAGGCGCACGGCGAGCGGCCCTTTCGAGAGTATCTGTCCGGCGGTCTCCCGTGCGGCGTCCATGAGCCCGGCCTGGGGTACCACCTTCGTGACTAGGCCGATGGCCCAGGCCTCCTCGGCGTCGACCGCGCGGCCGGTCAGGATCATTTCCATGGCCCTGCCCTTGCCGACGAGGCGGGCGAGGCGTTGGGTGCCGCCGGCGCCGGGGATGATCGAAAGTGCCGTCTCGGGCAGCCCGAAGCGGGCGTTTTCCGTGGCAATGCGGATGTCGCAGGCCATCGCGAGCTCCAAGCCGCCGCCCAGAGCGTAGCCGTTCACCGCAGCGACCGTCGGCTTTTCGTAGGCCTCGATCTCGTCGTAGAGCCTCTGCATCCTCGCGGCCAGCCCGTCGCGCGCCGTCCTCTCCCTCAGCTCCCCGATGTCTGCCCCGGCTACGAACGCCTTCTCCCCGGCGCCCGTAAGGACCACGATGCCGACGCCGTCGTCCTCCCGGAACTCGTCGAGAGCGCGGCGCAGGTCTTCCATCACCCGCCGGTTCATGGCGTTGCGGACGTCGGGACGGTTCACGACGATGCCGCCGATTCCGTGCTGTTTATCGGTGTGCAGGGTCTCGTATGCCACACGATCTCCTAGCGGAACGCGGGGATGCCGGTGATGGCGTTGCCTATGATGAGGGTGTGGACCTCGTCGGTGCCCTCGTATGTTCGGACGCTCTCCAGGTTGTTCATGTGGCGCATCACCGGATAGTCCAGCGTGACGCCGTTGCCGCCGAGGATGGTGCGGGCCTCGCGAGCGATCTCTATGGCCTCGCGGACGTTGTTGAGCTTGCCCACCGAGACCTGCTCGGGACGCAGCGTGCCCTGATCCTTCATCCTCCCTAGGTGCAGGGCGAGAAGCGTGCCCTTGTCTATCTCGATCATCATGTCCGCTAGCTTCTTCTGGATAAGCTGGAACGAGGCGACGGGCCTGTCGAATTGCTCTCGCTCCTTGGCGTAACCGAGCGCGACCTCGTAGCAGTCGCGGGCGGCGCCCATCGCGCCCCAGATGATCCCGTAGCGCGCCTCGTTGAGGCAGGCGAACGGCCCCTTGAGACCCGCAACTCCGGGGAGCATCGCGCTCTCGGGCAGCCGCATCTCCTCGAAGGTGAGGTCGCACTGAATAGAGGAGCGCATCGAGAACTTGCCGGTGATGTCTTCTGCCCCGAAGCCTGGGGTGTCCGTCGGCACGACGAAGCCTCTGATGGGGTTGCCCTCCTCGTCGGTCCTCGCCCAGATGACGGCTACGTCGGCGATGGAGCCCATGCCGATCCAACGCTTCGACCCGTTTATGATCCAGTCCGAGCCTTCTCTGTGGGCGAAGGTCTTCATCCCGGCCGGGTCGGAGCCCGCCGAGGGCTCGGTGAGGCCGAAGCAGCCGATGGCCTCGCCCTTCGCCATGCGCGGCAGCCACTCTTCTTTCTGCTCCTCGGAGCCGAACTTGTGGACGGCGCTCATCGCTAGCGAGCCCTGAACGCTGACGAAGGTCCGTAAGCCCGAGTCGCCGGCTTCCAGCTCCATGCAGGCGAGGCCGTAGGAGACGGCGCTCTTGCCGGCGCAGCCGTAACCTTTCAAGTGCATGCCGAGGAGGCCCATGGCGCCCATCTCAGGTGCGATCTCGCGCGGGAAGTGCGCGTCCTCCCACCACTCCGCGACGTTCGGCTTGATCCTCTCCCCCACGAAGGCGCGGACCTCGTCGCGAATCTGCAACTCCTCCTCGCTCAGCATCGCGTCGATGCCGAGGAAGTCCATGGGGTCCGGGCGTTCTCGTCCGGCCGGCTTCCCGTCCGTCCTTACGTTTGCAACGTCTGCCCTGGTATCCGTTGAACTCACTAGACCCCTCCTCCGTCTGCCCGCTCCACTACCATGGCGATCCCCTGCCCGACCCCAATGCACATGGTGGCGAGGCCGAAGCGGACTTCTTCCCTGCGCCGCATCTCGTGCACGAGCGTGGTGAGGATGCGCGTTCCGGAACATCCGAGAGGGTGCCCGAGGGCTATGGATCCGCCGTTCGGGTTCAGCCTTTCGTCTTCGGCGTCCATCCCCCACTCGTGCAGCACCGCCAGGACCTGCCCCGCGAAGGCCTCGTTGAGCTCGATGAGCCCCACGTCGCCCAGCGAGATCCCCGCACGCTCGAGCGCCTTCTCCGTCGCCGGCACCGGCCCTATCCCCATCACCCGCGGCGGCACCCCCGCGACGGCCATGCTCCTTATCTTCGCCAGGGGCTCGAGGCCGTGGGCGCGGGCGAAATCGGCCGAGACGACCAGAGTCGCCGCGGCCCCGTCGTTGAGGGAGCTGGAGTTGCCCGCGGTCACGCTGCCTTCCTTCTTGAAGGCCGGCTTGAGCTTCGCCATCTTCTCCAAGGAGGCGTCGCGCCTCGGCCCCTCGTCGGCCTCGACCACCGTCTCGCTCTTGCGGGTCTTCACGGTGACCGGGACGATCTCCTCCCGGAAGCGCTTCTCGTCGGTGGCGGCCACGGCCTTCTCGTGGCTCCTGAGGGCGAACCGGTCCTGGTCGTCCCGGGAGACCTTGTACTCCTGTGCTACCCCCTCGGGGTCGTCCTCGTCGGGGGTGATCAGGAACCGTTCCTGCGCCAAGTTCTCGGCGGTCATCCCCAAGGTGTCGGTGTGGCTCATCTCCTCCATCTTCGGGTTGACGAAGCGCCAGCCCAGAGTGGTGTCGTACGCGGTCACGCTGCCGGTCGGGAAGGCGCGCTCGGGTTTTGGAACCGCCCAGGGCGCACGGCTCATGGACTCCACCCCGGCCCCGACG
>JALZNL010000008.1 GCA_030857715.1 Actinomycetota bacterium
TCACCGTACCGGTCCCGCCCGCGGATATACTCGGCGGGTGGAGAACGGTGTCCCAAACGCTGTCGAGACCGTGGGCCTGCGCAAGGTCTACGGCCAGGGTTCGACCGAGGTGCGGGCGCTCGACGACGTCTCCCTGGGGTTCCCCAACGGCGAGTTCGCGGCGATCATGGGGCCGAGCGGATCAGGCAAGAGCACCCTGCTGCACATCCTCGGTGCCCTGGACAAGCCGACTGGCGGGCGCGTCATCGTCGGCGGGAAGGAACTCTCGGGGCTCTCGGACAGAGAATTGACGCTCCTCAGGCGCGAGCGGATGGGCTTCGTGTTCCAGTTCTTCAACCTCATACCGACGCTCTCGGCGGAGGAGAACGTGCTCTTGCCGGTCCTGATCTCCGGCAAGAAGCCCGGAAAGTACGCGAGACGCCTGGACGAGCTTTTGGACCTGGTCGGCCTGACGGGCCGCCGCTCGCACCGGCCGGACGAGCTCTCGGGCGGCGAGCAGCAGCGGGTCGCCATAGCCCGCGCCCTCATACGCTTCCCCGACATCATCCTCGCCGACGAGCCGACCGGCAACCTGGACTCCAGGACGAGCGCCGAGGTGCTCGACCTGCTCAAAGAATCCGCCGCCCGCTACGAGCAGACCATCCTCATGGTTACCCACGATCCCCGCGCCGCCTCCGCCGCGGACCGCGCCGTCTTCCTCTCCGACGGCCGCGTCGTGGACGAGGCCCGCGACCCGAACCCCGACGACATCCTGGAGCGCATCAAGACCCTGGAGTCCCCCGGCTGAGATGACGTCCAGGTACCTTTTCCATCAGATGGACGACACCGACGTCAGCAAGATTTCCAGCTGGCGCTACGATCCGCCCTACGATTTCTACAACTGGGACGCGGACCCGGAGGATTTGGCCGAGCTGCAGGACTCCAGGCAGCGAAGAGACGTCTACTTCTCGGTGCGGGACAAGAAAGGTCAGTTCGTGGGTTTCTTTGAGTTCGAGCAAAAGGACGAGGTCGTAGATGTAGGCTTGGGACTGAGGCCCGACCTAACTGGCAGGGGGCTCGGGCTGGAGTTCCTGCTGTCCGGACTGGAATTTGCCAAGGAGCGGTTCAAGCCGGTCCGTTTCACGCTCTCCGTCGCAACGTTCAACGTGCGCGCGATCGGCGTCTACGAGCAGGCCGGGTTCCGGCGGGGCGAGGTCTACATGCACGAGACTAACGGCGGGGAGCACGAATTTCTGCACATGGAGCGCGAGGCGTGACGACGGACGCGCCATCGAAAAGTGCGGCCCGCGAGGCCGACCGCGGTTCAGGTCAGATCGTGGTTCCGACCACCACGAGAAAGAGGACGAGGGCCAGAAGGCCGACGAAGATCAGGCCGTTGGAGATGGTCCCCAGAACGGCGAACAGCCTCCCGCGGCGTTTCTGTATCAGGCCGGCTATGCCGAGCGCGGCGCCGAGGAGGTACAGGATCGGGGTGGCCACCAGGCCGAAGCCCGCGACCCAGAGCACGCCCGCCGTTCCGGGCGAGTCTTCGAGGTTGCGCTCCAGATCCTGGGGTGTGACCTCCTGTGGGTCCACGCCCCCCAGCAACTGCCCCCCGACGTTAAAGGTCACCACGAGCAATACGACGAACAGCACCGTGGTCAGGACGGCGATGACAAAGGACGCTATCCCCAACCGTGACTGCCCGCTCCGCTCCGCGGTGACCCTGGTGGGCCCGCCGTGCTCTTCCATCTGTCCTCCCCACCTGGACGCCTCCGCTCCGGCCGCGCCTAGGTTAGCACGCGCCCGAACGGACGCACCCTCGTGAAGCTCCGGCGGTTCTCGGACCTTAGCCTGCGCAACCTGCGGGCCAGGGTGCAGCGCACGCTGCTCACGGCCGTCGGCATCGTGCTCGGGGTGGGGATCGTCTTCGGGGTGCTGACGCTCTCGGGCACCATGTCGGGCACCTTCCAGCAGCTCTTCTCCCGCGCCTACGGGTCGGCCGACCTCACCGTCACCGCGGCCGGCGGGTCCGGCGGGTTCGACGAGGAGACCGTCGAAGAGGTCAGAAACTTCGACGGTGTCCAGTCCGCAGCACCCCGGTACTCCGTGGCGGCCTCCCTGATCCTGGACCAGAAGACCGAGGCGGGCCTGCCCGAAGTCCAGAGCATGCGCCTCTTCGGCGTCGAGCCGGAATCCGCGGAGCTCGCGACCGGCTTCGAGCTTACGGACGGGAGGTTCCCGGAGGGAGAACAAGAGCTCACTATCGACGGCGCCGCGGCGGAGGGCGCGGGACTCAAGATCGGTGAGAAGGTGACGCTCGGCACCCCCGCCGGCCCGAGGGAGGCGAAGGTCGTCGGGTTGCTCAGGATACCGGGCGGATCTTTCGGCGGGCTCGCCTTCGGGATGGCGCCGTTGCCCTTCGTACAGGAGGCCTTCGACAAACCCAACCAGGTCTCCGGCATCTCCGTCGAGGCGGCGGAGGAGGTCCCGGTCGGGGAGTTGCGGGAACGGCTGGACGGGAAATTGGGCGAGGGGATGCAGGCGGAGAGATCCGAGACGAGGACGAGGGAGATCACGGGCCAGTTGCAGGGGTTCAGGCTGGCGCTGCTGTTCTTCGCGGGGACGGCGCTCTTCGTCGGGGCGTTCCTGGTGTTCAACGCGCTCTCGATGACCGTGCTAGAGCGGACGCGGGAGCTCGGGATGCTGAGGGCGCTGGGGGCCACGCGGGCCATGATCGCGCGCTCGGTGATCCTGGAGGCCGCGCTGCTCGGGGCCTTCGGCTCCGTGCTTGGCGTGCTGTTCGGGTACGGGATGGCGAAGGGGCTCGTCTACCTGTTCGGGCGGGCGTTCCTGTTCGAGATCACGACGCTCATCCTCTCCCCTTTCGCCCTCGTCTCCGCCGTCTGCGTGGGCATGGCCGTGACGGTCGCAGCCGCCCTCTACCCGGCGCTGCGGGCCGGCAGGGTCAGCCCCGTGGAGGCGATGCGCTCGCGCTCTGGCGGCGGAGGCCGGCGCAGGCCTTCGGTTCTCGGACCGGTCCTCGGGCTGGTCCTCACCGGCGTCGGGGTGCCCTGGATCTACTACCTCGCGAAGAACCTATCCGCGAACCTCGACGGCCTCGTCTACGCCTCGGGTATTGCCGGCGTCATCGCGGCCTTCCTCGGCGTCTCGCTCCTGATACCGGTCCTCGTCCGGCCCCTCGCCGCGCTCTTCTCCCCGATCCTCAGGCTCTTGTTCGGGGTCGAGGGGCGGATGGCGGCGGCGAACGCGACCAGGAACCGGGGGCGGACCGCCCTCACCGCGTCGGCGCTCATGGTGGGCATCTCGCTGGTGGTGGCCTTCTCGGCACTCGGGGGGAGCCTGCTCGGCTCGATCCGGGCCTACCTCGACGACTCTCTGGGCAGCGACTACGTAGTCCAGCCCACCCAGCAGACCTCAGACGCCGGCTTCTCGGCCGACCTGCCCCGGGAGATCGGGGCGATAGAAGGCGTCGAGCGGACGACGAGCATCGTCTCGACCTTCCGCCGCAGCGGCGAGAAGGTGGACATCGTCTTCGGGGTGGACGGGAACTACCCCGAGATCTTCCGCGCAGACTTCGCCCCCGGATCGAACACCCCGCCCGACGCCTTCGAGAGGCTCGAAGAAGGCGGCGCCCTTATCGGCAAGCAACTCGCGGAGTCCCGCAAGCTCGGGTTGGGCGACAGCATAGAGCTGCCCGGACCGAGAGGGACAAAGCAGTACCCCGTCGAGGGCATCCTGGAGAACGACCTCGTCGGCGGCGGGTCTGGCGTCTACCTCTCGAAACGGGCGCTCGCCAGAGATTTCAACGAGACCGAGAGCGAGTTCCTCGCCGTAAAGGCCGAGCCCGGCTCAGACCGGGAGGCGTTATCCGACGGGATCGGGGAGGTCTTGAGAGACTACCCGCAGTTCACGCTCTACTCCAACTCCGAGTGGAAGGCGCGCATAGAGGGCGACTTCAACCGCCAGTACGTGTTCTTCTACGCCATCATGGGCGTCTCGGTGGCCGTGTCCGCCTTCGGGGTCGTCAACACGCTCTCCATGAGCGTCTTCGAGCGGACGCGGGAGATCGGGATCTTGCGGGCCATCGGGACGACGCGGCTGCAGATCGGGCGCCTCATCATCGACGAGGGAGTGGTCATCAGCCTGATCGGCTGCCTCGTCGGCGTCGTCCTGGGCTCGTTGCTCGGCTACCTGTTCGTCCAGGGCTCCGGCGCGGGAGGGTTCGAGATCGAGTTCTACTACCCGAAGCTTCCGGCGCTCGCGGCCCTCTTCTCCGGCCTCTTTATCGGCATCTTCGCCGGCCTCCTCCCCGCCCGCTCGGCCGCCCGCAAAGCCATCGTCGAGGCCGTCGGCTACGAGTAGTCCGTCCCTGCACGGGCGGGGCAAGATGCGCCGGACGCGGGCTTCCTGTGTGCTCCTTTACCCGGGTTATCTGTGAACGCTGCTAGCATCGGGGACGTATACTTCCCGGGACATCCCTCAGAGAAGGACGGTGGCGCTCTGGCGTCGGCAGCGAAGAGACGGATCGCGGTTGTTGGGGCCGGCATGGGCGGGCTGGCAGCGGCGATCCGGCTGGCGACGATGGGCTTCGAGGTCGAGGTCTTCGAGAAGAACGGCCAGGTGGGCGGCCGTATAGGGCGCCTGGAGGCCGGGGGCTTCTCCTTCGACACGGGCCCGTCCCTGCTCCTGATGACGGACACCTACCGGGAGCTGTTCGCTTTCGCCGGCCGGGACCTGGACGACTACGTCAGGCTCATCCCACTGGACGGGGACTACAGGGTCACGTTCGGGGACGGCGACACGCTCACGATGCGGCGAACCTTGCCCGAGATGATCCGGGAGCTCGAACGCATAGAACCGGGCGTCACCCCGCGCTTCTACCGCTTCCTGGAAGACGCCTGCCACAAGTACCGCCTCGGCCGCAGCGAGTTCGTCGAACGCGACTTCGACAAGGCGAAGGACTTTTTCGGCCTGAGAAACCTCCGCCTCCTCCTCAAAACGAAGGCCGTGAACAACTACTACCGCCAGGTCTCGAAGTTCTTCAACACCGAGAAACTCCGCCAGGCGTTCAGCCTCCAGACGATGTACCTTGGCCTCTCCCCCTTCTCGGCGCCCGCCGTCTACGCCCTCCTCCCCTACACGGAGATAGCCGAGGACGGCCTCTGGTTCCCCGAGGGCGGCATGTACGCCCTCGTCGAAGCGATGGAGCGGCTGGCCGTCGAACTCGGCGTGAAGTTCCGCCTGAACAGCCCGGTAGAGAGGGTCGTCGTAACCAAGGGCCGGGCCCGCGGGGTGCGCGTGGGGGGCGAAGCCGGCGGGGTGGAGATCGGGGCGGACGCCGTGCTCGCCAACGCCGACCTCCCCTACGCCTACCGCGAGCTGCTCGGGGGCGCCGCGGATAGCGACTTCAAGCTGCGCAAACGGGAGAAACTCCAGTACACTGCGTCGGCGTTCATGCTCTACCTCGGCGTCGACGGCAAACTGGACGAGATGCTCCACCACAACTTCTACCTCTCACCGGAGTACAGGGAGAACTTCGAGGCCATCTTCCGCGACGGCAGGCTCCCGGAAGACCCCTCTTTCTACGCGGTCGTCCCCTCGAAGACCGAGCCGGGCATGGCGCCCGAAGGCAAGGACGCCCTGTTCGTCCTCGTGCCGGTGCCCCACCTGGGGCCGAACGTGGACTGGGAAAGGGAAGGTCCCAGGTTCAAAGAGAAAATCTACGGGTTGCTGGAGAGGCGCTGCGGGCTCGACCGGAGCAAGGTCGTCTACGAGAAGGTCAAGACGCCGTACGACTGGCGGGACGAATACAACCTGGAGGAGGGGGCGGCGTTCGGCATCGGGCACGGCATCCTCCAGGTCGGGTACTTCCGGCCGCCGATGGTCTCCCGGAGCATAGAAAGCATGTACTTCGTGGGCGCGAGCACCCGCCCGGGGACGGGGGTGCCGCTGGTCACCATAGGCGCCAGGCTGGCGGCGGAGCGCATCGGGCGCGAGGTCGGGGCGTGAGGCTCGATCCGGCGGGCGGCGTGAAGCTCGACGAGGGTCTCTCGCTCGCCGAGAGCTACGAGTTGTGCCGGCGGGTCCAGAAGGCCCACAGCCGCACGTACTACTTCTCGACCCGGTTCTTCCCGCCCCACGTCAGGCCGCGCGTGCACGCCCTGTACGCCTTCATGCGCTACGCCGACGAGATCGTGGACAACCCAGGTCTCACCAGCCTGGAGGAGCAACTCGGTGGCCTGGAGGCCTTCGAGCGGGAGACGATGGCCGCGGTGGCCGGCGAGCCGGTCGCGAACCCCGTCCTGCGGGCCTACGCGGACACGGTGCGCGCCTGCGGCATCGAGCCGGCCCACATAACGGCCTTTATGGAGAGCATGAAGATGGACACCAGGGTCTTCCGCTACGAGACGTTCCGGGACCTCGAGGTCTACACCTACGGCAGCGCCGCGGTCGTCGGCCTGATGATGTGCCGGGTGGTGGGAGCCGACGACCGGCGGGCCGACCCGCACGCCGAGTCTTTGGGCGTCGCCATGCAGCTATCGAATTTTCTGCGCGACGTGGCAGAGGACTGGCGGCGGGGCCGGGTCTATCTGCCGCTCGAAGACCTGGAGCGGTTCGGGTACCGGGAGGAGGATCTCGCAACCGGCGTCGTGGACGGGCGGTTCGTCTCGCTCATGCGGTTCGAGATCGAGCGGGCGAGGAAGCTCTACGCCTACGCCGACGAGGGCATCAAGTACATACCCCGCGGCCGGCGGTGGCCCGTGGTGGTCGCGCGCGAGCTGTACGCTGGCATCCTGGGTCGCATAGAGGCCAGGGACTACGACGTGTTCTCGGGGCGGGCGGAGACCTCACGGCCGAGAAAACTCCTGGTGGCGGCGCGGGTGGCGGCGCGGGACCCGCGCGAGATCCTGACCCGCTCCACTTCCCGCCGCTGACACCGCGCCGTCCGGCAGACCCTTCGCGTTTGCGGATGGCCTAGGCCTGAACCGGAGCATCCTCAGGATTGAAATAGAGGCGGTCTCGTGCTGTAATTCGGGGGTCTGGTCCGGTGTGCCGGTCCGGGCGCTCATCGAGAGCGGTGGAGGGATGGGCCCTTTGAAGCCGCGGCGACCGGCGGGGAGAGAACCCCGTGCCAGGTGCCAACTCCCGCGGAGGATACTCCGAGAGATGAGTCGGAACCGCATCGACTGCCCTCTCTCCTCCGCGCCGACGTGCAGACATAGAGGAGAGAGGTTTTTTTGAGTTTCGATCTCAGGGAGAGGGTAGGCTCCAGGGTCCTGATCGGGGACGGCGCGATGGGCACGCTCCTCGCGGAGCGGGGCGTCGGCTTCGGCCACCCCTACGCCCGCGCCAACGTCACCCACCCCGAGATGGTCGCCTGCATCCACGAGGAGTACATCCGCGCGGGCGCAGGCGTGATCGAGACGAACACCTTCTCCGCCAACCGTTTCAAGCTGGAGATCCACGAGCTCGAAGACCGCGTGCGCGAGGTAAACGAGGCCGGCGCCCGCCTCGCCCGCAAGGCCGCGGATAGCGTCAAGACCGGCGACGGGAGCAAGGCGCTGGTCCTCGGCGCCATAGGCCCCCTGGGCCGCTCCCTCTGCCCCGTCGGCCCGGTGACGGAGGCGGAGGCCCGCTCCGTGTTCCTGGAGCAGGCCGAGGCGCTCCTGGAAGGCGGCGCCGACGCCCTCGTGCTGGAAACCTTCACCGACCTCGTCGAGCTCCGCATCGCCTACGAAGCGGTCAGTCGCCTCGGGGTCCCGATCGTCGCATACAAGACTTTTGTCGAGGACGGGGAGACGCTCTCCGAGGGTTTGCCGGGGAAGGCGGCGCGGGAGATCTCGGGCCTCGGCGTGGACCTTGCCGGCGCGAACTGCACGGTCGGACCGCAGAGGATGGTCGGCATCATAGAAGGCATGTCCGCCGAGGTCGGCCCCGTCGCCGCCTTCCCGAACCCGGGCCTCCCCCAGCTCGTTGACGGCAAGGTCCGTTTCCGCCGCGACGTGGACCACTTCGCCCTCTACGGCCGCCGGCTGGCGGAGGCCGGCGCCCGACTCGTCGGCGGCTGCTGCGGCACCACACCCGAACACGTCAGGGCCCTCGCGGACGCCCTCCGCGATTTCCGCCCGGAGACGGTCCCGGGGGGCGGCGTGCGCGTGAGAGCGGTGGAGGAAGAGAGGCCGGAAGAGTCCTTCGACGGGCCCTCCACGGAGCTTGCCGGGAAGCTGCGGAGGGGCTTCGCGGTCGCGGTCGAGGTGGACCTGCCCCGGGGCAACGACATCACGAAGGTCGTCGAGGCGGCGCGGCGCCTCAAGGAGCGGGGCGTCGACGCCATAGACATCTCCGACGGGGCACGGGCGCGGCTGCGGATGCACCCGGTCGCGGCGGCCAAGATCGTGCAGGACGAGGTCGGCATCGAGGTCGTGGCCCACATCTCTTGTCGGGACAGAAACATCATCGGGCTGCAATCGGACCTTCTAGGTGCCGCGGCGCTCGGGGTAAAGAACATCCTGGCGGTCACGGGCGACCCGACCCAGATCGGTGACTACCCGGAGGCCACCGGCGTCTTCGACACGGACTCCGTGGGCCTCGTCCACGTCCTCTCGAAGATGAACCGGGGCGAGGACCTGGCCGGCAACTCCATCGGCGGGCCGGCGGGCTTCCTCATAGGCTCCGCCTTCAACCCCACCGCCGAGGACCTCGACGGCGAGATAGAGAAGCTCCGGCGCAAGATCGGGGCCGGCGCCCACGCCTTCTGGACCCAGCCGGTCTTCGAGATAGGGGCGCTGGAGATCGCCCTCGAACGCATGGGCGACCTTGACCCGTGCCTCCTCCTCGGCCTCATGCCCCTGCGCAGCGCCCGCCAGGCCGAGTTCCTCCACCACGAGGTCCCCGGCGTAAACATCCCGAAGCCCGTCCGCGAAAGACTCGCCGACCTCTCCCCCGAAGACGCCCCGAAGTACGGCGTCGAAGTGGCCCAGAACATCCTGTCCAGAGCCCAGCCACTCGTGAACGGCGCGTACATAATGCCGCCGGCGAGCGCGCCGGATCTCGCGGGAGACGTGGTAGAAGCACTTCAGCCGGTCAGCTAGACAGCCCGTCGGCAGTGGCAAAAAGCTAACAGGCCGAAATGTCGACCGGCTAGAATAGAGGCAACATGGTTCTCAAAAACACCATCCGCGAAGAGAGGGCGGCCCGGCTGGAGAAGTTTCGGGATGCCCTGAAGGAACGCATCCTCGTTCTGGATTGCGCGATGGGGACCATGATCCAATCCTACGGCCTCTCCGAAGAGGAGTACCGGGGCGAACGCTTCGCCGGCCACCCGGGCGAGCTGAAGGGCAACAACGACCTGCTCTCGATCACCCAGGCCGGGATCATCCGCGACATCCACGAAGCGGTCCTCGACGTCGGCGCGGATATCATCGAGACGAACACCTTCTCCTCGACCTCCATCGCCCAGAGGGACTACGGAATGGAAGACCTGGCCTACGAACTCAATTTCGAGGCCGCCCGTGTCGCCCGCACGGCGGCGGACGTTTATACGGACAACACTCCGGATAAACCCCGGTTCGTGTCCGGGGCGCTCGGGCCGACGAACCGGACGGCCTCGCTCTCGCCTGACGTGAACAACCCGGGCTTCAGGAACGTCACCTTCGACGAGCTTAAAGAGGCGTACAGGGAGGAGGCGCGGGGGCTCGTGGAGGGCGGGGTGGATCTGCTGCTCATAGAGACCATCTTCGACACGCTCAACGCGAAGGCCGCGATCTTTGGCGTGCAGGAGTACCTGGACGAAGAGGGGCTCGACGTGCCCGTCATGATCTCCGGCACTATCACCGACGCGAGCGGGCGAACGCTTTCGGGCCAGGTGACGGAGGCGTTCTACAACTCCGTCAGGCACGCGGATCCCATAAGCATCGGCCTGAACTGCGCCCTCGGCTCCAAGGAACTGCGCCAGTACATCGAGGAGCTTTCCAGGATCTCCGAGACGCACATAAGCGCCTACCCGAACGCGGGGCTGCCCAACGAGTTCGGGGAGTACGACGAGACGCCCGAGTTCATGGCGGAGGAGATCGGGGACTGGGCCGCCAACGGCTGGCTGAACATCGTCGGCGGCTGCTGCGGCACCACGCCCGAGCATATAAAAGCTATCGCTGATGCGGTTGCCGACCATCCCCCGCGCGAGTTGCCGGAGCTCGAACCCAGGTTGCGGCTCTCGGGTCTCGAAGCCGTCAACATCGGGCCTGACTCGTTGTTCGTGAACGTCGGGGAGCGGACGAACGTCACGGGGTCGGCGCGGTTCAAGGACCTCATCCTGAACGACGACTACGAGGCGGCGCTAGAGGTGGCGCGCAGCCAGGTCGAGAACGGGGCGCAGGTCATAGACGTGAACATGGACGAGGGGATGCTCGACGGCGAGGAGGCGATGGTCGAGTTTTTGAACCTCGTCGCCGCCGAGCCGGACATCTCCAGGGTGCCCGTCATGATCGACTCGTCCAAGTGGTCCATCATCGAGGCGGGCCTAAAGCGGGTGCAGGGCAAGGCGGTCGTCAACTCCATCAGCATGAAGGAGGGCGAGGAGGCATTCGTCCGGCAGGCGAAGCTCCTGAAGAGGTACGGGGCGGCCGTGATCGTGATGGCCTTCGATGAGAAAGGGCAGGCCGACACGAAGGACCGGAAGGTCGAGATCTGCACCCGCGCCTACAAACTCCTCACCGAAAGGGTCGGCTTCCCGCCGGAGGACATCATCTTCGACCCCAACGTCTTCGCCATCGCCACCGGCATAGACGAGCACAACAACTACGGCGTGGACTTTATCGAGGCGGTGCGCGAGATCCGCGATACCCTCCCCCACGCCAGGACCTCGGGCGGCGTCTCGAACGTCTCGTTCTCTTTCCGGGGCAACAACCCGGTGCGTGAGGCGATCCACGCCGTCTTCCTCTACCACGCCGTAAACGCGGGCCTGACGATGGGCATCGTCAACGCCGGCCAGCTCGCCGTCTACGACGACATCGACGAGGAACTGCGCGAGGCCGTCGAGGACGTGGTCATGAACCGCCGCGACGACGCCACCGAGCGTCTGCTGGAGCTCGCGGAGAGGTACAGGGACCGGGGCGAGGAGGCGGAGGAAGAGGCGCAGGAGTGGCGTTCGTGGCCGGTCGAGAAGCGGCTGGAGTACGCGCTGGTCAAGGGCATCGCGGAGTTTGCGGAGGAGGACGCCGAGGAGGCGCGGCAGAGGGCGGAGCGTCCGCTCGACGTGATCGAGGGTCCGCTTATGGACGGGATGAACGTGGTCGGGGACCTTTTCGGGGCGGGGAAGATGTTCCTGCCGCAGGTCGTCAAGAGCGCCAGGGTGATGAAGAAGTCGGTGGCGTACCTGATCCCGTTCATCGAAGAAGAGAAAGGCGAGGCCCGCAAGCCCAACGGCACGATCGTGATGGCGACCGTGAAGGGCGACGTCCACGATATCGGGAAGAACATCGTCGGCGTGGTCTTGCAGTGCAACAACTTCGAGGTGGTGGACCTCGGGGTGATGGTGCCGGCGGCGAAGATACTTCAGACCGCGAAGGAGAAGGGTGCGGACATCATCGGGCTCTCGGGCCTCATAACGCCGAGCCTCGACGAGATGGTCCACGTAGCATCCGAGATGCAGCGGGAGGGCTTCGACCTGCCGCTCCTGATCGGGGGTGCTACCACCTCCCAGACGCACACGGCGGTCAAGATAGCCCCAGGCTACGAGCAACCCGTAATCTACGTCAAGGACGCCTCCCGCGCCGTCGGCGTCGTCCAGAACCTCGTGACCGAGAACAAGAAGGACGACTACGCAGCCGGGATCGCCGCCGAGTACGAGGAGGTCCGCCGCAAGCACGCCGGCCGCCGGTCGAAGACGAAGCTCGCGACGCTCGAGAGGGCGCGGGCGAACAGGGCGAAGCTAGACTGGGCCGGCTACGAGCCGCCGCAGCCGAACGTGCTCGGCGTCCGGACGTTCGAGGACTACCCGCTGGAGGAGATACGGCCCTACATAGACTGGACGCCGTTCTTCCACTCCTGGCAGCTAAAGGCGAGCTACCCCCGCATCCTCGAAGACCCGGAGAAGGGCGAGGAAGCGCGCAAGCTCTTCGCCGAAGCCCAGGAACTCCTCGACCGCATCGTCGAAGAGAAGTGGCTCACCGCCCGCGCCGTCTTCGGCCTCTTTCCCGCGAACGCCCTGCCCAACGACTCGCTGGAGGTCTACACGGACGAGTCGCGCGAGGAAGTGCTGACCACGCTCGACCTCCTCCGACAGCAGAAGCAGAAGCCGCCCGGCCGCCCGAACCGCTCGCTGGCGGACTTCGTGGCGCCGAAAAGCACGGGGCTGGAAGACCACGTCGGAGTCTTCGCGGTGACAGCCGGCATCGGGGCCGACGAGGCGGCGCGGCGCTTCGAAGACGACAACGACGTCTACAACGCGATCATGGTCAAAGCCCTGGCCGACCGGCTCGCCGAGGCGTTCGCCGAGTTGCTCCACCGCCGGGTGCGCAGGGAGTTCTGGGGTTACGCGGACGACGAGGACCTCGACACCGACGCCATCATCCGGGAGGAATACCGGGGCATCAGGCCGGCACCCGGCTACCCGGCCTGCCCGGAGCACACCGAGAAGCGCACCATCTGGGAGTTGTTGGATGCGGAGGAGAACGCGGGCATCTCCCTGACCGAGAGTTGCGCGATGACGCCCGGGGCGGCGGTCAGCGGCTACTACTTCTCCCACCCGGAGTCCACGTACTTCGGGGTCGCCGAGATCGGCCGGGATCAAGTCCAGGACTACGCCGACCGCAAGGGCTGGACGCTGGAAGAAGCGGAGAAGTGGCTCTCTCCCAACCTCGCCTACGAGCCCGAAAGCCCGGACCACGACGAGGGCGAAACGGAGGTCCCGCAGGCGAGGAGCAAGGCGGCGCGGTAGGGTTCTCAGCGGGCAGTCCGAGCCTGAGCAGCCCGTTTACGCCGCCTGGCCTGGGGTAAGGTTCGTGGGGGTAGTGGGTTTGGGTTCCCTTACGGGCAGGTTTGTCTACGAAGAGGAACCCCCGTGCGGTAGCGACACCCGACGTTGCAACGGACGAGTGATCGAAACCGAGGAGGAACAGGATGCATCTGGAGAAGTACACGACCACGGTGGTCGGCGCCCACAGCGTGCCGCGCTGGTACGAGGCGTTGGAGAAGCAAGTCGAGGCGGGTACGCTCTCCCGGGAGGACATGGCCGACGCGCAGTTCCGGGCGAGCCAGGCGGCCATAGTGGACCAGGAGACGGCCGGGATAGACGTCGTAACCGGCGGCGAGATGCACCGCAGAACGAACAACCGTCACGCCCCGCCCAACGCCATGCTCAACCACTTCTGGGTAAAAATTCCGGGGTTCTCCGACGAGACCCGTCCGAAGCCGATCACGCCGAAGGACGAGAACGTTACCCATCCGGGGGCGGTCTTGACCGGCAAGATCAGGTACGGTGACCTGGGTCTCGTGGACGAGTACAGGATGGTCTCCCGGTTCGCGAGGCGTGAGGTAAAGGTCACCATGACCGGCCCTCACATGCTAGCTGCGGTCGCCCACGACGAGCACTACGGGGACATCGGGCGGATCATGCAGGACCTGGGCGAGGTCATCAACCGGAACCTGCTGGACCTTCAGGAGGCCGGTTGCCGGCACGTCCAGATCGACGAGCCTCTCTTCGCAGCCGTGGGTCGTGACGAGGTCGAGACGGCCGTGGAGGCCATCAACGCGGCCTTCGAGGGCGTGGACCAGATGTACAAGTGGGTCCACATCTGCCAGGGCAATTACTCCGTGAGCGACGAGTACGATGCGGGAGACCAGATCGGGCACCGCTACTTCGACTTCGAGACGTACCCGGCGGACCTGATCTCGCGCATAGACTCCGATGCCCTGATGGTCGAGTACGACTTCGTCGGGGCCTTCGAGAGCCTCCTCGGCGACAAGCAACTCGCCTTCGGCGCCGCCGACGTCCAGACCAAACAGGTGGAGACCCCCGACGAGATAGTCGAGCGAGTTCAGGCCGAACGCTGGCTGCAGCCCGAGCAGACGCTACTCACCACCTCATGCGGCCTCAACCACCTCTCCCGCGAAGTCGCTTTCGGCAAGCTCAAGGCCATCTCCGACGCGGGAGCCGCCCTGCGAGGCGACCGGGCACCCACCCCCGCCTGACCCAAGCCCTGGGCTGGCCCACCGAACCAACCACGAGCGGGGCCTGGAAAACTCTTTCGGGCCCCGCTCGACGAAACCTGCTACCGGCCAGCCTCCGTCCGCCGCGTTACTCGAAGCGTACTTCCTTGAAACCCAGGGCCTTGGCGAGAGCCCGGATTGAGTCTTCCGCGTTCGTCTCGGCGGTGTCGAGGATACCGTTCTCGCGGGCGGCGGCCTCGATCCTCTCCTCCGCCGTGGCGCGGGCCTCTTCGACGAGGTCGTCGTCGGGGCGCAGGTTCAGGGGACTGTAGTCACGGTCGTAGACACGGGTGTTCTCCTCGTCGAGGTTCGCGGAGAGGACCTCCGGTTCGGGCAGGCGGATGGTCACGGTGTCGTCCCGAACCTGTACGTCGTCGTCTCCGATCTCGGAGAGGTCCACCCCGGCCTCGACGTTCCCGGAAGCCACGAGAAGCACCTTCTCGCCGGAGAACAGGCGGTCCAGGAAGTCCCCGCCGCTCTCGCGCGTCACGATGATCGACTCGGTAACGCGCACGGTGGCGAGCTGGTCCAGTTCCCGCACGCCTTCCACTACGACGGACGACGTCTCGGTCTGCGCCGGCCTCTCCACCAGGAGCGGACCGATCAGGGGCATCCTTTCGGCGAAATCGAACCGGCTGATCCCGATCCCGATGCCAACGCTCAACACCACGACGACGAGCGCAAGAACAAGCGTCGTCGCGAAACCTCCGCCTTTTTTGCCCACAACCAACCTCCCCACGAGAGAAAGAAGAATCTCGACGGATTATATCCCGGCGCCGGGAGAGGCTCTACGGGGCGGTTTCTAGCGGAACTCGGGCAGGATTTCCTTGCCGAAAAAGTCGAAGAATGCCTTCTGATTCGGGCCTATTTGCTGCACGTAGACCT
>JALZNL010000223.1:0-2133 GCA_030857715.1 Actinomycetota bacterium
CCGATGGTATCTCTGGCACGGCAACCTGTACGAGGCACTGAGGTGGATAGAGAGCGCCGAATGGGAGGCCGAGGGGCTTGACTACGAGCTTGAAGAACGTCATCCGGAGCAGAGCTATCCCGGGCTGGGGAAGCTCCATAAGGGCATCTGTGAGTTCAAAACTTACATCGAGAGAAACGGCGGCAACGTGCCCAACTACGGGGAGAGACGGCGCCACGGCGAGGTGATCTCCACATCGTTTGTCGAGTCCACCGTCAATGCGGTCGTGAGCAAGCGCTTCTGCAAAAAGCAGCAGATGCAGTGGACTCCCAGAGGGGCACATCTGCTACTGCAGACCAGGACCAAAATTTTGAACGATGAGCTTGTCGAGATCTTCGAGCTTCGGTATCCGGGGTTCAGGAAAGAATCATCCGAACAGGAGAAAATGGCCGCGTAGTGCCCCCGGGATTTTCATGCTCTCGATTCTACGCAAAGATGGGGGCGGTAACGGTGGACAGAGAGCCGCCGAGCGGGCGTGTGATGTGGAGCAGGCCGCGCATGCGACTCGAACTTTTCTAGACTTTCCTCGAACGCGTTGACGAGTGGGCGGTTCGCCCAGCCCGCCGTCGACCAGCGCCGGGATCCTACCCATCTCGGCCTGGTCGAGTGCCAGGCACGCCAGCTTCTTCGGCGCCCCCGTCTGCGCCAGGCAAAAAGCTTCTGCGCGGGTCCGCTGCTAGAGTGCAAGCCATGCGCACGGAGTTGAGAGGTGAGGTGCTCGTCGTTGAGTTGGACGCCCCGTACCGTTGCCTCTCCTCGGCGGTCCTCGGCGGAGGGCTCCGCGAGGTGCGCTCCTGGGTCAACGCGCAGGTCCCCCCGGGCTACGCCCGCACCGACCCGGAGACCCATCTCGCGGAGATCGCCCGGCGGCTGCGGGTGCCTCCTCCGGTCGTGGGCATGCTCACCGCGGCGCTCGTCGCGGATTACGCCGAGGCTGCCCGCGGGAGTGCCCGGGCCATCGCTACCGTCGGGCTGCGCGACCCGCTGGCCGCCGCCTCCGTGAAGGTTACCCACGCGGGCCCACCGGACGCCGGCACCATAAACGTGTTCGTCCTCGTGGAGGTCCCGCTCACGGACGCCGCGCTCGTCGGGGCGGCATCGACGGCTGTCGAGGCGAAGGCCCAGGCGCTGGCGACCGCAGGGGTTAAGGGCGGGGGCGGTTCCATGGGTCCCATGGCGGCCACCGGGACGGCCACCGACTCGCTCTGCGTGGCCTGCCCCGGGGGACCCTCGGGCTCGCGCGTGCGTTTCGCCGGCCCCGCGACCCGGGTCGGGGCGGACCTGGCGCGGGCGGTCCACGACGCCGTCGTCGTGGGGGCTGAACGGTACGCCGCGTGGTGCCGGAGAAACGAGAAGCGGGGGGACCGATTCCGGATCCGTTGATGGGGTTGGCGTGGGCTGCTACCCTGTCCCGAGAAGTGTAGTAAGGGACGCCGCGGTGTTTTAGGGAATCCGGTGAGAATCCGGAGCGGTCCCGCCACTGTGAGCGGCGAGATCCACCCGCCAGAAGGGAGAGGCGAACGGCCTCTCCGGCCACTGGGCCCATGGGAGCCCGGGAAGGCCGCGGGAAGGATCGTCGAAGCTGCGAGCCAGGAGACCTGCCCGGCGCCCCGAAAAAGCGGAAGGCCCTTTAGCTAGGGCTTTTGGCCGAGGCTCTTCGAGGAAGGAGCGGGGCGCATGGTTTGTAGCGGTTTCTCCTAGTACCTCCCCCACGCAAAGGCGTAGATAGCGTTCCGCATAATGGGAGGTCTCGCGTGTACAAGAAAGCGTCCTGGACGCTGCTGCTGATGCTGTTGTTCCTGTTCTCTCTGTCTGCGGCCTGCTCGGGCGACGGTCCCGCGGGCAGTCCTTCGGGGGCGAACACTTCCGGACCGGAGGAAGCCTCGGGGTACCCGCTCACGATCACCGACGCCGTCGGCAGGGAGGTGACGTTCGACGAGAGGCCAAAGCGGATAGTTTCGATGGCCCCGAGCGTGACCGAGACCCTCTTCGCCGTGGGGGCCGGCAACAGGGTCGTGGGGGTGACGACCGCCGACGACTACCCGCCCGAGGTCGAGGCCGTAGAGCGGGTCGGCGACTACCGCGGGCCGAATG
>JALZNL010000223.1:2143-5107 GCA_030857715.1 Actinomycetota bacterium
CGACCTCATGATCCTCTCCTTCGACGGCGCCACCAAGGGCTACGCCGAAGACATGGCCGAGAAGACGAGGACGAAGGTGGTCGTGCTGAACCCGAAGACGGTGGACGCAGCGATCTCCAGCGTCGGGCTGGTGGCGAAGCTGGTCGGGGAGCGGGAGAAGGGACGGGTGGTCGAGGAGCGCCTGCGCGGCGAGCTGAAGCGGATCGAGGATGCAGTCGCCGGGGAGCCCAAGCCCACCGTCTTCTACGAGGTCTGGGGAGATCCTCTGCAGACGGCCGGCCCCGGCAGCTTCATAGACGACGCCATCCGGCTCGCCGGGGGTACGAACGTCGCCGCGGACACCGGCGAGGCCTACCCCGAGTACTCGAAGGAGACGCTCCTGCAGAGAGACCCTGACTACTACCTGGCGGGCCGCTCCTCGGGCGTCACCGTCGAGGAGATCTCGGGGCGGCCAGGCTACCCGGCGCTGGGGGCCGTGAAGGACGGGCGCGTAACGATCGTAAACGACGACCTCGTCGTGCGCCCGGGGCCGAGGATCGTCGAGGGCGTACGGGAGATCGCCGAGGCGATCCACCCGAAGGCGTTCGACTAGCGCCGTGGACGAAACCGGCGGCAAGGGTGAGGGCGGCGGGAAGCCGGTCGCGTCCGGGTTCTCCGGGGTGCTCCTGGCGCTGCTCGCGGGGCTCTTCGCCTCGGTCACGCTGGCGACCATCGTGGGCCCGGTCTGGATCTCGCCTCTGACCGTCTGGAAGGTGGCGTTGCACGAAGCGACGGGGTTTCTGCGGCCGGACTGGTCGGCGGCGGAGGGCCAGATCGTGTGGCAGATCCGCTTCCCAAGGGTGCTCCTGGCCGCGGTGGTGGGGGCGGGGCTCTCGGTTGTGGGGACGGCCCTGCAGGCCGCGGTCCGCAACCCTTTGGCCGACCCGTTCGTCCTCGGCGGCTCCTCAGGGGCGTCGGTGGGGGCGGTGCTGGTGATCGCGGGCGGCGTGCAGTTCTTCGGCATCTACTCGCTCTCGGTCGCCGCCTTTGTGGGGGCGTCCGTCGCCTTCGTGCTCGTCCTCGCCCTCGCCCGCTCGCCCGGCGGGCATACCTCGCCGCTGCGCCTGATCCTGGCCGGTGTGGCTGCCTCCTACGCCCTCTCGGCGGTGACGAGCTTCCTCGTGCTGCGCGCCGACGACCCGGAGGAGGTACGCTCCGTCCTCTTCTGGACGCTCGGGAGCCTGGGCGGGGCGCGGTGGGAGTACCTGACCCTGCCGTCCGCGGCCCTTATCGGCGGGACCGCGCTGCTCCTCGCCCAGTCGCGCTCCCTGAACGCCCTCCTCGCGGGCGAAGAGACCGCGGTGACGCTGGGCGTGGAGACCGACGGGTTCCGGAGAAGACTCCTCATCCTCTGCGGTCTCTTGACCGGCACGATGGTCGCGGTGAGCGGCACGATAGGGTTCGTCGGGCTGATGGTGCCGCACACGGTGAGGCTCGTGGTCGGCGCGGATCATCGGCGAGTCTTGCCGGCGGCTGCGCTCTCGGGAGCGATCCTGCTGGTGTGGGCGGACGTCGTGGCGCGCACGGCCATCTCGCCAGAGGAGATGCCGGTGGGCGTCGTCACCTCGCTCGCCGGCGCGCCGTTCTTCCTCTGGTTGATGCGCCGCAAGAGAGGCGCCTTCGGGGGCGAAGGCGGGTGAGGCTGGACGTCGAGAACATCGTCTGGGGGGCGGACGGGCGCAAGATCCTGCGCGGGGTCAGCCTGGAGGTCGGTTCGGGCGAGGTGGTCGGCCTGATCGGGCCGAACGGGAGCGGCAAGACCAGCCTCCTGCGCTGCGTCTACAAGGTCCTGGAGCCGCAGGCCGGCCTGATCTCGCTGGGCGAAGAAGACGTGCTACGGTCGAGCGTACGCCGGATGGCGCGCCGGACGGCGGTCGTGCCGCAGGAGACGCCCGGCGAGTTCGACTTCGCCGTTAGGGAGATCGCCGCGATGGGCCGCTCACCGCACAAGGGCCTCTTCGAGCGCGAGACGGCGGAGGACCGGGAGTTCGTGGACGACTCCCTCTCGCGGGTCGGGATGCTTCCCTTCGCCGAGCGTCAATTCAGCACCCTCTCGGGCGGGGAGAAGCAGAAGGTCCTCGTCGCCCGCGCGCTAGCTCAGAAGGCCAGGCTGCTGGTGCTCGACGAGCCTACGAACCACCTAGACGTCGGGCACCAGCTCGAGGTCCTGGGGCTGGTGAGGGGCCTGGGCGTCTCCGCCCTCGCCGCCCTGCACGACCTCAACCTCGCCGCCCTGTTCTGCGACCGCATCTACGTCCTCTCGGGTGGCGAGGTCTTCGCCTCGGGCACCCCGGACGAGGTGCTGCGGCCTGAGCTCATAGAAAGGGTCTACGGCGTCGCCTCCGAGGTTAGGATACACCCCGCAACCGGCAAGCCACACGTCGCCTTCCTGCCCGAAAGCCTCCGGCCACGCCCCGACGGGCAAGAGGGCGAACGGGGGGCGCGCCGAAGCGGCGGCGCGAGCCCGTAGGTCGCGCAAAGGGCCCGGTGGTAGAGAGCAACCTACGATCCCAAAATGCACGTTGAGGGATCAATGAGCTTGGACGCCGCTCTTCGCCCCCGGTAGGACGGGACCTCCGCCGGAAACTCCGCCGGAAGCGCTCCTCGGAAGTGGCTCCCCGGCGAACAGACCCCCGTGCCTACCTCCGCTGGTCCACGCCCCGCGACGCGGACCGAGACGCGGACCGAGACGCGGACCAGCGCCGGACGGTCTCCAAATCGCGCACCTCGGCCGCCGGGGTGTCGCCGGTAAGCAGCCCGCGGTCCTCCGGCGTTAAGACATCCCTACCCGTCAGGAAGGAGAGCCTGAGGTTGTGCCGCGCCAGCTCCCTGTTCTTGGCCGCCAGGAACTCCTCGCGCGTCGGTGCGCGCCCCTCTTCCGCTTCGGAATGGTCCCTTCCTTCAGCCACGCGAACAGGTTACCCG
>JALZNL010000224.1 GCA_030857715.1 Actinomycetota bacterium
CCTCCTCGGATCGGGAAGAGGTCTGGGTGCAGACGGCCGAAGGCTCTAACGTCGTGCTCGACTCCAAGAGCCTGGAGAGGCTACATACCGAAGAGGTGGGCAACTCTCCGGTCACCGTCGCCTGGCCGCCGGGTGGCGGGTACGGCTTCGTCTCGATGGCGGGCGAGAGCTACGTGGCCGTCCTAGACTCCGAGACCGGAAAGATCGTCAAGCGTCTGGAGGTCGGCGAGAACAACGCGAATGTCTCTTTCCGGCCCGACGGTAAGTACGGATACGTGGCGGTCACCGGCGAGAACTCGGTAGCCGTGGTGGACCTGGAGGAGCTGGAGGTTACGGAGAGGCTGGAGGCCGGAGAGGAGCCGATGGGCCTGATCGTGCTCTAGCCCGGCACCGGGATGTCACGAATCTCACCGGCCTCGCGTGTGCGCGCTGCTAGACTTACCTCCATGGCACAACGATCCAGATACGAATCAGAGGTAAGAGACCGGCAGAGGACTGAATGGGCGGCGGTGGCCCCCGGTTGGCGCCGTAACCGGGAGAGGCTCGGCGTTACCGCGAGCCCGATAACGGAGCGCCTGATCTCGCTCTCGGGCGCGAAACCGGGGGATCACGTCCTCGACATGGCCTGCGGTACCGGCGACCCGGCATTTACGTTGGCGGACGCCGTCGGTTCGGAGGGATACGTGCTTGGCCTGGATCTCTCCGAGGAGATGGTGGAGGCCTCCCGGGCCTGGGCCGAAAGCCAGGGGATAGAGAACGTAGAGTTTCGGGCGATACGGAGCGAGCTGGATCTCGGAGTCGAGCCCCAAACCTTCGACGCCGTCACCTGCCGCCACGGGCTGCAGTTCATGCCGGACCCGATGGCCGCGCTACAGGAACTCCGGGAAGCGATGAAGCCAGGATGCAAGGTCGCGGCGAGCACCTGGACCACACCGGAACGCAACCCGAACTTTACCTTGCCAAAGGAGATCATGGCCCGCCACGCGGATCTCCCCGAGGAAGACCCGAGCGCGCCCGGACTCTTCGCCATCCCAACCCCCGGCGACCTGGAGCTGCTCTTCGAGACAGCCGGACTCACGGAGATAAAAACAGAGGTCTTCCCGACCCCCATAGCCCGCGCGAACAGCGCCGAGTCCTACTGGCACAGCATAGAGACGGTGGCCGGTCCGCTGGTCTCGCTCCTCGCATCCTTTACCGAGGAGCAACGCCGCGACATCCGCGAGGACGCCGTACACACCCTGAGAGAGATGTTCCCCGAAGGCCCGGTAGAGATAGACGGCGAGGCCATCGCCGCCGTGGGGATCAGTCCCGGTTAGGTAACAACGTTGCAGGGATCTTGTGGGACCCGTCCTTTAAACGCTTGGTGTGAATTGTGAGGTCACCATCCCATCAGATCCGCGAAGTTCAGCCGAGGGCGACCGAGCCTATCGTTGAGCCAGATACAGAAGTTGTGCAGCGCCACCCTCGCCGCCAACCGAGCTCGCAAACCTCCAAGCTCGTGGGGCCGTTCTCTCCAGAGCCCGAAAGTGTTGAACAGCTTGTCGTAGACCGTCTCTACGATCTGCCGGATGGAAGCCACCCACCGCCTGAGGCGCTTGGACCAGGGCTTTTTGGAGTTGCGCTTTGGCGCGTGGATGACCTCCGCACCATAGCACTCCAGCCAGCGCCGGTGGTTTTCAGCTCCCTCGAAGCCCTTGTCAGCCACATAGGGCGCGCAGGCCGCCTCACCGGCGGAAGGCAGCCTCGGATTCGGGTAAGCCCTTACGGCGAAGAAGGTCTCCGCAAGCGGCTGATCGGCTGTGGAGGCGGCCCCGAAACAAAAGCCCGTGATCACCCCGGAGGGTTCGACGGAGGTCAAAAGCGAGAAGCCTTCGTACCAACCCAGACTGTTAGACCAGCCGATGTCGGCCTGTCCCGCCAACCATCCGTGTCCACGGCGCTTGGCGTCCCTAACGGGCATCGCCGAGGCGTCCAGAGCCTGATAGGGAGATTCGCCGCCCTCCATCATCTGTCCCAGCTTCACGGCCATGTGCTCGATGTCGTCGACATAGAAGCGCACGAGGCGGTTGAACTGAGAGCGGTCGGGCAGGGTGGGGAATGCCTCCTTGAGATGAGCCTCCGCGTAGCGGTAGAAGTCTCGCTCGCTGGCGAATCTCGACCATCGGCCAAAGATGGCGAGGGTGATGACCTCGCCCTCGCAGAGGGATGCTTCGGGGCCGGGCCTCTTTTGTTCTTGTGGGCGAGACTCGCGAGACTGGCGGAAGTCGTCAACCGTGACGTAGAGTGCGGTGAGGAAGGTGTCCACGTCGAGCATGTGGAGTCGGCTCCTTTCCCTATGGGATCGGTGGGCAAGCCGACTCTAGGAGGTGGGCACCTTCCGCTCAAATCTTCACCCTATTTCACCCTATAACTCACACCAAGCGTTTAAGGTCAACCGGCCTCTCGCCATTGATTTAACTACCCTCGGTTCGTTACCATGGTATCCAAGGAATTAGGCGGAGTGGAGCCACGGGAAGGAGCGGATATGAGACGAGTCTCTCTGTTACTCGGAGCTTGCCTCGTAGCGTCGCTGGCACTCGCACCCGCGGCGGGAGCGCAAGAGACCACGGTGCAGAGCGCAGCTGCCATCGCGGTTGGCGCACCGCCGCCCCCCGCCTACGTGCTGGAGCGGGATGGCACCGTGATCAACGAAGGCGATCAGGTTACAGACTGCAACGGTTTTCTCATCGCTCGGGCGCAAGGTTACGCGGACACGAGAAATGAAGCGGAAGCTCAAGCGGTGGCGGATAAGTGCCGGCAGCTCGGGGTTCCTTCTGACTTCAGAACCGGTAACTCTCCGGTTGTTCTGAGCCTGGGCACCATCGGGCCGCCCGCGTCCGGTGCCGAGGAGCTTCCCGACACCGGCGGTCCGCCGCTCATCGAACTCGCCGCCTTAATGACAGGATTCGCTCTGATCGGTGGCGGCCTGCTGTTGAGGAGGCGAACGGGCTAGGTTCCGTGCGGGTTACCTCCGCGGCCGAATGGCACCCCCGGCGGGGAAAAGAAGGAGAAGTATCTGCGGGGTGCAAGACGGTCCGGGGATGCTAACTAGGATGCACTTGAATGGTAGATCCCGCGTCTGACTCCGGTCTTTGGCCCGCCGCAGTAAAGTTGGTTCCCCACGGCGCCTCGTCTTTAGCCGCACGCCCCGGCGCTGACGTCTTGTCCGTTACCCGCGCTCGAAGAAGCGTCTAACCTCGGCCAGGTCGCCGGTGATAGGGGCCGGGGGCAGGCTGTGTAGGATAGCCTTGCCCCAGTTCTTGTGGCCCAGGCGGGGGTCGAGGAGGGCGATCACGCCCCGGTCGGTGGCGGTGCGCAGCAGGCGGCCCGTGCCCTGGCGCATCGCTACCTGGGCCTTGGGCAGCGAGACTTCCCGGAACCAGTTCTTACCGGCCTTCTCCGTTAGCGCGGCTATGACGGGATCGTCGGGCGGGGGGAACGGGACCTTGTCTATGACGACGAGCGAGAGCGCGTCGCCCGGCACGTCCACCCCCTCCCAGAAGGTGCGGGTCCCGACGAGCACCGCGCCCTCGGTCTCTCGCAGCCACCGCACGAGGCGCGACGGCGAGTCCTCGCCCTGGTAGCGGACGGGATAATCCGTTTCGAAAGACTCCTGGAATGTCCGCACGGCGCGGCCGGTGGAGAGCAGGATCAGGGCCCGCCCACCGGAGATTCGCACCAGCTCCTCGGCGTGGCGTATCGCACCGTCAGCGCCGCCAGCATCGGCGGGCGTGTAGATCAGGCACCGGCTCTCGTAGTCGAAGATCTCCGGCCCCGAGAGTTCCCGCACCTCGCGCTCCTCCAGCGCCCCGTCCTCGAGTCCGAGCCTGCGGCGCGGATAATCGAAGGAACGCCCCGAGATGGCACCGCCGGAGCCTCCCGTGGCTAGCGTGGCCGATGCCAGCACCACGCCGCCGTCGGGGAAGAGCGAGAGCACCTCGTCGCGGAACACGTCGGCGGTCTCCACGAGCCAGCTCCTGAGCTCCGGGTAGGGCTTGAGATCGCGATTCTTGCCGCTCCTACCCGGCATGACGGCGTGGGCGTGGGTGGCGGCCCGCTCTCCGTAGTCCTCGTAGAAGCTCGCGAGATCCCGCCTCAGGCGCCCGACCATCCCCTGAAGGTTGTTCGCCTCCTCCGAGGGGTCGTTGGCGAGCGCGGTCCTCGTGGCCGAGAGGCCGGAGACGAGCGTCTGGTAGCCGCGCGGTGCCTCGCTCTCCTCGCCGAGCCTCTGGTTCTCTTCGAGGTCCGAGAAGAACAGGTCGGCGGCGTTCAAGAGCCGGTCCGAGTGCTGGGCGGCGGAGGCGGACTTCTTTGCGGCCTGGCGGGCAACGTAGCGGATACGGGGATAGGTGACACGCGCGCCGAAGGCTCCGGACATGATCTCCTCTATCCGGTGCGCCTCGTCCAGCACGAGATGCCGCTCGCTCGTGTCGAAGATTCCACCGGCGGAGGCGGCATTCGCGAGCAAGAGCGCGTGGTTCACTACGAGCACATCGGCCTCGGCTGCGCGGTCGCGGTGGGCGTAATAGAAACAGGACTCCCGAAAGCGGCAGCTTTTCGGGGCACAGTCCTCGCCATCGGAGGCGACCTCCATCCAGGTCCCCGCCGGTACCGGGAACGGAAGATCCTCCCGGTCCCCGGTCTCCGTCTCGTAGCGCCAGCCGTCGATCTTCTCCAGCGCGCTCTCGTCCAGCCACTTTTCGAGCGTCCGCTCGTCGCGCAGGGTCTCGTCGTAGCGGTTCTCGCACAGAAAGTTGGAGCGGCCTTTCATCAAGGCGAAGGTGAAGCCCTCGTCCTCCGGGTATCCGCCGAGGTCGCAGACGGCCTTTTTGAGTAGCGGCAGGTCTTTGGTGAGTAGCTGGTGCTGGAGCGCGATGGTCGCGGTGGAGACGACCACCTTCTTACCCGAAAGCACCGCCGGGGCGAGGTAGCCGAGCGATTTACCCGTGCCGGTCGGGCAATCGGCGAGCAGCACGTCCTCCCCTTCCAGGGCGCGGGCCACCTCCCCGGCGAGCCGGACCTGCTCGGGGCG
>JALZNL010000009.1 GCA_030857715.1 Actinomycetota bacterium
CCCGCGAGCCGCTGTCAGGGTACGGGGTCATGCCCGCCTCTGCCGAAAGGGTTGCAGCGGAGGACGCGCCAGGCTCCGAGAAGGCCCCCGCGGATGGCGCCGTGCTTCTGGATAGCCTCGACGGTGTACCTGGAACAGTTTGGGGTAAAGCGGCACGAGGGCGGCAGATACGGGGACAAAAAGCGCTGGTAGAGGCGGATGAGGCCGACGAGGAACCGCCCGATCACGTGTAAGCGTCCGGCGGGCTATCGGGGAGCACGACGCCTACCCGGCTTTTCTGGCCTCCAAGCGCTCCCGCAACCGGCGCTTGAGGCGCCACAGGATCGCCGAGATGCCCCTTAGCCTGAGGGGTGAGATCACCTCGGTCAGCCCCATCTTCGTGTAGAAATCGTCCGGCACCGCCAGGATCTCCTCCACCGTCAGCCCGTCGAGCCCCTCGTGCAACACGCCCGCGAAGCTGCGCGTGGTCGGCGCCTCCCGCGGGGCGTCGAAGTGGAGAGAAACCCTCCCCTCTTCGTCTATCTCCTCAGCGAGGAAGAACGGCGTCTGGCACTCGTGAACCTGCTCCATGTTCTCTCGATGCTTCTCAAGGTGCTCCGGCAACGGCGGCACTTTCTTCGAGTACTCCAGAAGAATCGGCAACCGAAATGACGCCGGCGCCTCCCCGAACTCAGTGACTATCTGCTCCAACTTCTGCGGCATGCTCATAACACCCCGATCATACCAGACACGCAACCCACTTCGACCCGGCATTACCCGCCACCACGCGCGCCGTCACCCCCGCCAACGGCGAGCCCTCCTCTCCCACATCCCGGACGACCAGATCCACCCCTACCAACAACGTACGATCGTCACCCGCTTTCCCGCCCGTCCTTCACTTTTTCTGATAATCAAGTATCATTTAACGCTGGCGGCCGGATCGGCGGACGGGGCGTCATCCTGGAGGGTGTTGGAACGGTAGTTGCTGCGGTGCAGGGGTTGTTATGAGGGAGTGTAAAGAGGGAGGCGTCGGTTGAAGACGGTTGCGGCGGGATATGGGGGGCGTGGGCGGTCGTCCGGCGGAGACGCGGGCGCCCGGATCTCTGAGGAGGCGGAGGGGGCAAGCACGAACATCCGTAGGGCCGTGATCCTGGCTCTCGGGGCGTTGCTTTTTCCGGTCCTTACGGCCTGCGGCGGACAGGGCGGGGACTCCGAGGATGGCACGGTCAACGTGGTCACCACTTACAGCATCCTCGAGGATCTGGTCGAGAACGTGGGCGGCGAGAACGTCGGGCTGACCACCCTCGTCGGCCCCAACGGCGACGCCCACACCTTCGAGCCCGCGCCGTCGGACAACGCCGAGCTCGCGGAGGCGGACGTGGTCTTCGAGAACGGCCTCGAGTTCGAGCCCTGGTTCGACGACCTCTACGAGTCTTCCGGCTCCGATGCCGAGCGCGTGGCGGTTACAGACGACGTCGAGACCAGGCCCATAGCCGAGGAAGGGCACGGCGCCGAAGAGGAGCACAGCGACGAGCACGCGGGTGAGGAGCACGGCGAGTCCGACCCGCACGTCTGGCACGACGTAAACAACGCTGTGATCATGGTCGAGGAGATCCGGGCCGCCCTCTCGGAGGCCGATCCCGACAACGCGCAAGCCTACGAGCGGAACGCCGACGAGTACGTCTCCGAGTTGGAGGCGCTCGACGCCGACGTTCAGGAGCAGGTGGACGCCATTCCCGAGGAAAACCGCACCCTCTTCACCTCCCACGACACCTTCGGCTACTTCGCGGGGCGCTACGGCTTCGAGGTGGACACCGCGCTCGCCTCCGTCAGCACGGAGGCCGGCGACCCGTCGGCCGGGGAGACGGCCGAGCTCGTCGAGGAGATAGAGGAGAGCGGGGTGCCCGCCATCTTCGGCGAGAACGTCTCCAACTCCGGGGTGATGGAGGGTATTGCTTCGGAGACAGGCGTAGAGCTCGCGCCGGCGCTCTACACCGACGCCCTGGGCGACCCCGGAAGCGAGGGCGGGACCTACATCCGGATGGTGCGGTACAACGTCTCCACGATGTCCGAGGCGCTTCAATAGTGAGAGACCCGTCACTCCCCTACGGGCGCCGGCGCCACACGGACGCCGTACCCGGTGCGCCGGCGCTCGCGGCGAGGTCCGTCAGCGTCGGGTACGCGGGCACGGCAGGTCTCGCGTTGCGGGAGGTGAGCCTGCGGGTGCCCGCCGGGGCCAGGGTCGCGCTCGTGGGGCCCAACGGGTCCGGGAAGTCCACGCTGCTCAAGGCGGTGGCGGGGTTGTTGCCGGTAGGCTCGGGGGAGATCGAGGTCTACGGGAACCCCGTCGGGGCGTGCCACCACAGGGTCGCGTACCTGCCTCAGCGCGGGGAGATGGATTGGCGGTTTCCGATCAGCGTCCGCAGGCTGGTCACGACAGGGCGCTACGTGCACCTGGGCTGGCTCAAGCGCCCCGGCCGCAAGGACCGCGAGGTCGTCTCCGAGGTGATCGAAGACCTCGGCCTCACCCCGCTCGCCGAACGCCAGATCGGCCGCCTCTCCGGCGGCCAGCAACAGCGCGCCCTCCTCGCCCGCGCGCTCGTGCAGGACGGAGACCTGCTCCTCCTCGACGAACCCCTGAACGCCGTGGACGCTAACACCCGCGAGACCGTCTCCAGGGTACTCTCCGAACTGCAACGAAGGGGCAAGACCATGGTCGTCGCCACCCACGACCTCGCGAGTCTGGCCTCGGAGTTCGACGGGGCGTTGTATTTGAGAGAGGGACGAGAAGCGGAGCCTGAGCCCGGCGCCTTCGTCGGGCTTCCGGTCGGGAGGGAGGCCGCGTGGGCCGGCTGACGGAGCCGCTGCAGTTCACGTTCATGCAGACCGGGCTTCTCGCGACGGTCCTCGTAGGCGCGACGTGCGCGGTGCTCGGCGTCTACGTGGTCTTGAGGAGCATGGCGTTCATAGGGGACGCGCTGGCGCACACGATCCTGCCTGGTCTGGTCGCGGCCTACCTCTTTGGCCTGAACTTGCTCGTCGGGGCGGTGGTCGCCGGCGTCGCCACGGCGCTCGGCATCGGCTGGCTCTCGCGGCGCGGGACGCTGCGCGAGGACACGGCCATCGGGGTAACCTTCACCGGCATGTTCGCCCTGGGCATCCTGCTTATGAGCACCACGGGATCTTTCCGGGATTTCACCCACATGCTCTTCGGCAACGTGCTCGGCATCGCACCACGGGACCTCGTCCTTATCTCGGTCCTCGCCCTGCTCGTGCTCGGGTTCCTCTTTCTCTTCCACAAAGAGCTGGAACTGACCTCCTTCGACCCGACGCACGCGCAGGCGATGGGGCTCGGGGCGGACAAGGTGCGCTACGGGCTGCTCGTGTTGCTCTCCCTGACCGTCGTCGCCGGCGTGCAGGCGGTTGGCGTCGTCCTGATCAGCGCCCTCCTCATCACCCCCGCCGCCGCCGCCTCCCTCGTCACCAACAGCCTCCCCCGCATGATGGTGATCTCCGCCGCCATCGCCGTCTTTGCGGGCGTGGCCGGCCTCTACGCCTCCTACTTCTTCGACGTAGCCTCCGGCGCCGCCATCGTCCTCGCCTGCACCGCCTGCTTCGGCGTTGCTTCCGTCGTGCGCGTGTTACAGCAGAGCGCGAGCAGCGGTTCCAGCGCCTGACCCGGAGATATGCCAACCATACACGCCGAAAGGTCCTCTCCTGGACGGCTACAACACGTATGATGTCTTCGTGGTCGGTACGGTCGCGGGCCTCAGCGCCGCGCTGATCCTTGGCCGCTCTTGGGGCGCACGCTCGTGCTAGACGGCGAGCTGCGCAACCCCCTCCTCCGGGGTCCACGGCGTCCTGCCTAGAGACCTGCTCCGTATCGAGGCGGAAGTGCGGGCCTCCCTGTAAAGCATTCCGCGGATAAGTCGAACCTCTCCGCAAAGCCCCATCGCACCGTCTCTGGCGCGGCGGCGAGACGTCTTCGGTTCAGACCTCGACCACGAGCGGCAGGACGATCGGGCGCTTGCGTGTCTTCTGGGAGAGGAAGCCCGAGAGATCCTTGCGGATCTCTTTTTTGAGCTCGTCCCGGTCGGTGACCCGCTTTTTGGCGGTTCGTTCCAAAGTCCCTGTCACCACGGCCATAGACTCGTCGACCAGGCCGTTTGCCCCCTGCGGGTCCACGAAGCCGCGCGAGATCACGTCCGGGGGACTTAGGAGCTTGCCGTCCCGGGCGTCGACGCGGGCCACCACGATGAACATGCCGTCCCCGGAGAGCTGCTGGCGCTCGCGCATGATCGCCTCGGAGGTATCGGCTATGGCCCCGGCGTCCACGAGGAACATGCCGGCCGCGACGTTGTCGATGCGGCGCGCCTGTCCGTTCTTGAACTCCATCCGGCCGCCGTTCTCCAGGATAAAGATGTTCTCCTCGGGGATGCCCATGGACTCTGCGGTGTTGGCGTGGTGCCTGAGCATCCTGAACTCCCCGTGGACGGGCACCAGGAACTTCGGCTTCAGGAGTGCGAGCACGAGCTTCTGTTCCTCCTGAGCCCCGTGACCGGAGACGTGGACGTTTTGCAGCGGGCTGTAGTGGACGTCCGCCCCACGCTTCATCAGGCCGTTTATGGTGCGCGAGACCCCCCGCTCGTTGCCGGGGATCGGATGGGCGGCCACGACCACCGTATCGCCGGGGCCGACCTCCACGAAGCGGTGGGTGCCAGCGGCCACGCGGCTGAGCGCGGCCAAGGGCTCGCCCTGGGAGCCGGTCATGAGGATGGCGATGTCCGAGTCGGGGACCCTGACCATATCCCTTTGCTCGACCATCATCTCCTTGGGCAGGTCGAGGTAGCCGAGCTCGCGGGCAATACCTACGTTGCGCACCATCGAGCGGCCCAGCACCCCCACGAGCCGGTCGTGCTTTTTGGCCGCCTCGACAACCTGGCTTACGCGGTGGATGTGGGAGGCGAAGGAGGCGACTATGATCCGCCCCGTAGCCTTCTCGAAGACCTCCTCGAAGGTCGCCTCCACGGTCTTCTCGCTGGGCACGTAGCCAGGCCGCTCGGAGTTTGTGGAGTCACCGAAGTAGGCGAGCACGCCCTCCCTGCCGAGCGCGGCCAGGTGCCCGAGGTCCATAGGGGCACCCTCTATGGGGGTGAGGTCTATCTTGTAGTCGCCTGAGAAGACGATCAGGCCGGCATTCGTGCGGATGGCGACCGCCACCGCGTCCGGTATGGAGTGGTTGACGTGCACGAACTCCAGGCCGAACCCGCCGAGTTTCTGCTTATCGCCGGCCTTGATCTCACGCAGGTCCCCCCTCTTTATCCCGAACTCCTGGAGCTTGCTGCGCACGAGACCTAACGTGAGCTTCGTGCCGTAGACGGGGACGTTGAACTCCCGAAGCACGTAGGGCAGGGCGCCCACGTGGTCCTCGTGGCCGTGGGTGAGGACTATGCCCTTGAGCTCGTCGGAATGCTCGCGCAGGTAGGTGAAGTCCGGCAGGATCAGGTCGATCCCGGGCGTCTCCTCGTCGGGGAAGGCCATCCCGGCGTCCACCAGGACGATCCCGGAATCCTGCCTCACGGCTGTCATGTTCTTGCCGATCTCCCCCAGTCCTCCCAGGGGCACGACCTGCAACGTCTTTTTGTCCAGCACGTCTCTTTCCTCTTCTCCGTGTCCGTTATCTGTTCGCGTTTCTCTATTTTCTATGTTCTAGTTCTTTGTGGGGGTTCGGTCGGATCGACCGGATCTCTTGCGCGGGCCGGCGGCTTGTCTGCCGCCCTTGCTCCACCCTACCGTATCACAAGTAACGAGCGGCGCCGTGTCCAGCCCCGCCCGTCGGCGGTCCGGTCGTCCGCTCAGGGCCGCGCGGCGTCCGCGTGGCGGCGGGCCCGTTCGGGGTCGAAGAGGCGGGTCATGACGAAACAGGCGACGGGGATGGAGGCCATTATCAGGAGGCCCAAGGAGTAGTCGCCGGAGAGCTGGCGAAAGGCGGCGAGGGGAAGCGGGGCGAGGGCGGCGGAGGAGATCATGACCATCGTCGCCGGGCCCTGCACCCTGCCGAGGCCGACCCTGCCGTAGTAGTGGGCCCAGATCATGCCCGCGACCACCCCCTGCGTGCCGGCCGCGGCGCCCAGCGCCGCGGAGTAAACGATCGCCGTCGGGAGCGTCGAGACGAACTGCAAACCTACAACCGCGAGCAGGAGCAGGCCCAGGCTGATGATGAGGACCCCCTTCGGCCCCAGCCTTTCGGCGAGGGCTGCCGAGAGCGCGGTCGCCGCGGCCGAGGCGGCGGCGAACGGCACGAAGACGCCAGCCGCCGCGCCTGGCGTGAGCCCCTGCGCGTCGAGGATCGAGATCTGGTGGAAGACCAGCGCCGTCACCACGAACGGCACGGCCGCGAGCGAGGCCGCCAAGAACCAGAAGTCCGGCGACGCCACCACCCGCAGGAAACCCCGCTCGCCGGGGCTCTCGCCGTCCGGCTCCTCGGCAGGCCCTTCCGCGCCGTCCGGATGGAGGCCGACCTCCTCGGGCCGGTTGCGGACCACGAGTATCGCGGCCGGTATCAAGAGCACCCAGACCATGATCCCCAGGGCGACGTAGGCCCCCCGCCATCCGAGGGAGGAGATCAAAGCCTGCGTCGCCGGCGGCAGGACGGCGTTGGAGGCGGCGAGCCCGAGCACGACGACGGCTACCGCCCGCCCCCTCTTCTTGACGAACCACTGGGCCGTCAGGACGGTCGCCGTCACCGGCAGCGAACCCTGCCCGAGGGCCCTGAGCGCCGCGAACCCGAGGAACAACGAGATCGGCCCGGCCGTGGCGGACATCCCGAAGCAGGCCGCGCCGAGCGCGAGGGCTATGACGGCGAGCATCACGCGCGCCCCGAACCTGTCGGCGAGCCTCGCCACCAGCACGACCATCCCGGCGCTGACCGCCGTCCCGAACGCGTAGAGTGTCGAGAGCCCGACCCGGGAGATGCCCGTGTCGGCGAGGATGGGATCGACGAAGACGGAGAAGACAAAGGACTGCCCCGGCCCCGAACAAAAGGTGGCGATCGCCGCCACCAGAACGACCGCCCAGCCGTAGAACGGCCCCTCCCGCCCACCCGGCACGAGCCTGCCCGGCAACGCCGCGGCTATGGAACGCAACCCCGTAACTTGCTACCTCCACTCGAGAACTCTTGCGGCCCGACGGCCCATGTGGACCTTCCGGCACGACTTCCGGTCATTTTCATTCTTACACACATGTATCAAAATGAAACTCGAAAGCAACTCATCAGGCACAAGGAGGCTTCTCGTAGGGTAGCCGGCGAGCGGAGACGCTTGACGAGGCGGCGCTTCACCTGGCGAACGTTGGCGGCCCGATCCGTCGCCCGGAACCGGCGACCACGGCACCCCGTGCTCCGAAACCAGGCGGTCGTTCAGACCCCTGCTGTTCATTGTTGGTACACACAATGTCTTTTCTGATGTACACTCAAACGCGGAGGTGAAGGAAAACATGAGGGCACAGAGCGTTGGCACGGAGAGCATAGGCAGGAAAGTGCGTGAGCTACGCACGGAGCGGGGGCTCTCGGTGAGGACTCTGGCGGCGCGCGCCGGGTTCTCGCCGTCTTTTATCTCGCAGATGGAGTCGGACACGGTCTCGCCCTCCATCGCATCCTTGGAGAAGGTGGCTGAGGAGTTGGGTGTAAGCCTCGGTCAGTTCTTCAGCTCGATCGAGGCGGCGCCGCGCGAGGTGGTGCGCAAGGCGGAGAGGCCCGAGCACGAGAGCGGGTGGTCTCGGAGCACCGTCGCGCTGCTCGCGGACGGGGCACCGGGTCGGAAGCTCTCTGCGGTGGAGATCTCGGTCGAGCCGGGCGGCGCGAGCGGCAAGCGCGCATCCTTCGGCGCGCAGGAGGCCGTCGTGCTGGTGCTCTCGGGCGGGCTCACGGTAGAGCTCAGAGGACAGGAGGTGAAGCTTGGCGCGGGGGACTCGGTCTACGTCTCCGAGGGTGCCGAGTTCTCCTGGAAGAACACGGGTGCGGGGCGGGCGGTGCTCCTTATGGTCGCGACGCCCGGTAGGAGCGACCTCGTCTCAGCCCTTTTCGACGAGGCCCAAACGCGGTAGGCAACACGACCACGAGGAGGTAAGCGGTTTGACAGGCGCGACAAGGGAGCAAACAACGACCGGCCCGGAGGAGGGGCGGCGGTCCCAGATAGGGGTGGGCTCCACGGTGACGCTCGCAGCCCCCGATCGGGAGGGCGGGGCCATCAAGTTCACCATGGTGGAGCGGGAGGACTCCGACCCCACAAAGGGCCGCATCTCGGTGGAAGCGCCCGTGGCCCGGGCCGTCGTGGGCCGCAAGGTCGGCGAAGAGGTGGTGGTGCCGGCCCCGCGCGGGGAGCGCCGCTACCGCATCGTCTCCATGGCCTGAAAGGGCCGGTGCCCCATCACCGCACCCCATCATTTTGTTTATTCATGATACACACTCTTACTTTACTGATGTACACTCGGTTGCGGAGATGAATCGGGAGACCAGGACACAGAGGGCTGGTGGGTCGATGGGTAGTGTGGGGTCTTCGCCCTTCGGCATCCCCTCTGAGGCGGTGTGGTCGGCGAGGCGAGTTTTCGCGGCTGTCCTGATCTTCGCCATCGCGCTGATCCTGGTGGGTTGCGGTCCGGAGAGCGGCGAGGAATCCGGAGGAAGTATCTCGGGCGAGGTCTCCCGCATCGGCTTCGCCGAGGAGGTCACGGGTCCGGGAGGGGGCGAGATGCTGGAGATCGTGGTCGCCTCGGACCTCTCCTACCCGCCGTTCGCGTTCTCTCCGCGCAAGGGACCGGTCGGGTTCGACATCGACCTGATGGACGAGGTGGCCCGGCGGGTAGGTTTCGAGGTCGAGTACAGGAACGCCCGGTTCGACTTCATCACGCGCGGGCTCATCGAGGGCATCTACGACGCCTCGATCTCCGCGATGACCATCACCGAAACCCGCCGCCAGCAGGCGGACTTCTCCGACCCCTACTACGACGTCGACGAGGCGCTCGTGGTTCAGAGCGGTTCGGGGATCGAGTCCACCGCCGACCTCGCGGATGGGACCCTGGGCGTCCAGCTCGGCACCGTCGGACAGGAGAAGGCGGGCGAGATCTTGAACTCCGGCGACGTCGAGGGGGTGCGCACCTTCAGGACCGTGGACGGCGCCTTCGCCGCGCTCCGCGGCGGCCAACTGGAAGGCGTCATCTACGACCTGCCGGCGGCGCAGAGGGAGGCGGAGAGGTCTGGCGGGGAGCTCGAGCTCGTGGAGGTCATCCCGACCGGGACGCAGTACGGCATAGCCTTCCCCAAGGGGAGCCCCCTCGTCGGACCCGTCAACGAGGCGCTCTCGGAGATAAAGAAGGACGGCACCTACGAGGAGATCTACGAGAAGTGGATCGGCCGCCCCCCGGAGGAGATACCCTGAGCCCGAGCTTTCCGGGGCGGACGGCGCGCTTCGGAACGCACGCAACGCGCAGGTTGCCCCTTCGGGATGCTCTCGGGGCCGCGCAAGATAAGAGGAAGGTGCAGAGAGATGCAACACGGCGCGACCAACGGCGCGGGCGGGACCCGGGGGCGGCGGACGTTCGCGATCATCTCCCACCCGGACGCGGGCAAGACGACGCTCACCGAGAAGTTCCTGCTCTACTCGGGGGCCATCGAGATGGCCGGGGCGGTCAAGAGCCGCAAGCAGGCCGCCGTCCGCTCGGACTGGACGGAGCTGGAGCGCGCCCGCGGGATCTCCGTGACCTCCACCGTGCTCGGCCTCGACTATGGCGACGTGCGCCTCAACCTGCTCGACACCCCGGGCCACGGCGACTTCAGCGAGGACACCTACCGCACCCTCTACGCGGCCGACTCCGCGCTGATGGTGCTGGACGCGGCCAAGGGCGTAGAGGAGCGGACCCTCAAGCTCTTCGAGGTCTGCCGGATGCGCGGCATACCCGTGATCACGTTCGTCAACAAGCTGGACCGTCCCTCAAAGGAGCCGCTGGGGCTGCTTGACGAGGTCGAGGACGCCCTGGGCGTCCGCACGGCACCCGTGACGTGGCCTGTCGGGGACGGGCCGGACTTCGAGGGGGTCGTGGACCGGGACAGGCGGACCCTCGTGCGCTACGACCGCACGGCGCACGGCGCCTCTGTCGGCCAGGAGACCTCCGTCCCGCTCGCGGAGTACGAAGGCCAGGACCGCGCCCGCGAGCGGGCGCTAGAAGAGCTGGAGCTACTCGACGCGGTCGGCGCCTCCTTCGACCGGGAGGCCTTCCTCTCCGGGCGGCTCACGCCCGTCTTCTTCGGCAGCGCCCTGGCCAACTTCGGCGTGAGGCCCCTGCTGGAGGCCGTGAAGGACCTCTCGCCGGCCCCGGGCCCGCGCCGGGACGACGCGGACGAAGAGCGGGGGCTGTCCGCGCCGTTCTCCGGCTTCGTCTACAAGGTGCAGGCGAACATGGACCCCCGTCATCGCGACCGGGTCGCGTTCGTCAGGGTCTGCTCCGGGCTCTTCCGGCGCGGCATGCGCCTCGTGCACGGACCGACCGGCCGCCCCCTGAACACCCGCCACGCCCACGGGCTCTTCGCCGACGACCGGGCCGCCTTGGAGGAGGCGCTCCCCGGGGACGTGGTGGGCCTCGTGAGCTCGGGCGAGCTCGGCGTCGGGGACACCGTCTACGAGGAGGAGCCGGTCCGCTTCCCGCCCATACCGGAGTTCTTGCCGGAGCATTTCCTGCTGGCCCGGAACGCGGACTCCGGCAGGCACAAGCAGTTCCACAAGGGACTGCGTCAGCTCTCCGAGGAGGGGGTCGTCAAGGTCCTGAGCCGGCCCGAGACGGGAGGGCAGGAGCCGATCCTGGGCGCCGTCGGCCCCCTGCAGTTCGAAGTGGCGTCCTACCGCATGGAGCACGAGTTCGGCGCGCCGCTCGTCCTGAGGTCCGTGCCCTGGACCGAGGCCCGCAGGATCTCGGAGAAAGACGTGCCCCGTATCGAGAACCTGCGCGGGACGCAGATAGCCAGAGACGCCAGGGGGCAGGCGTTCGCGCTGTTCGAGGGCGGGCACCGCAGGGAGGACGCGGAGAAGGCCCTGGGGAAGGACGCCTTTGCCTGATCCCGCCCCGGCGGCCTCATCTCACGGCACTCCTGCCCGCTTCGCGAGGACACCCACACCAGAACAGGAGGTAAGAGGGGCGCTTCGCGAAGCAATGGTGTCGCATAAAACCGAAGAGGGACTCCTCAGGTAAGGTTCCGGTACCCAGCCGAACCCGAAAAGAAGGAGCCCCAGAGCAGCATGGTAGCACCTCCCCCCGCGGCGCCCGCCGCTCGACGCCTGCGAAGGACCCTCGACCCCCTCATCCGAGACGCCGCCGAACTCTCGGATGCCGACCGTTACCGCAAGAGCTTCCCCGCCCGCGCCCACGCCTGGATGCTCCTGCTTCACACCATGGGCGCCAACCGGAGTCTGCGCCAGAGCCACGCCCTCCAGTACTCCGACCCGGCTCTCCGGCGCTTTCTGGGGATGGAGGGGTGGGTCAGCTACTCCCAACTCGCCCGCTCCTCTGCCTCCAGACCGGCTGAATGCTTCGAGGGGCTGCTCGCCTCCGTGCTCCGCCTGGCGCGCGGCCGGGCCGGACGGCGCTCCACTGAGCTCTTGGACGGGGTGAGGCTCTTGGACTCCACGTTCTTCTCTTTGGGTAAGAAGGCGAGCCCGTGGAGCGCCCACGGTGCTCACGGGGCGGGGGTGAGGCTGCAGGCGCTCATTGACCCCTCCGATCGCCTGCCGGACGCCATGCGGATGACCACCGTTGCCGCCAACGACGCGGCGGCTTTGTCCGGGTGGGACCTCTCGGAGCTTGAGGGGAGGACGCTCATCTTCGACCTCGGCTACTACTCTCACCGCAACCTGGGCAGGCTCACCGACGGTGGGGTCCACTTCCTCACTCGCCTCAAGGCCCAAGCGAGCTACCGGGTGAGCGGGGCCAGAGAGCAGCCGGCCGGGGATGAGCGCGAGACGCCCGAGGGAGACCGGATTCTCTCCGACGAGACGGTCGTTTTGGGCAGTCCCAACAACCGCCGAGGCGCCGTGCTCGAAGGCGTGAGGCTGGTCACGGGGGAGAACGCCAAGGGCGAGGTGCATCGTTTCGTCACCGACCGACACGACCTCACCGCTTCGGAGGTCCTCTCGCTCTACCGTAAGCGTTGGCAGATAGAACTGTTCTTCCGGTGGCTCAAGCGCCAGCTCGGCGCGTTGCGGCCCTTGGGCCACAGTCGGGAGGCGGTGTGGCTGACGCTGGTGGTGGCGGCCATCGTCGCGGTGATGGCGCTGCTTGCAGAGCAATGGCGCCCGAAGGGGGTGAGTAGGGTGGCGTGGCTTGGGGCTTTGAGCGTGATCCTCTTCAGAAGACCGCGCTTCAGCGGTTAATGCGACAACATTGGTTCGCGAAGCGCCCCTACACGGTCACGCGGGCTATGGCGAGGCCGTCGATGCGGTCCCGGATCAGGGGCAGCACGATCGCCGAGAGACGCGGGTCTTTCGCCAGTTTCTCGTTGAACTCGCGCATTGCGTGGGACGAGGGGTCGTCCGGGTCTATGACGCTACCTTCCCGGATGGCGTTGTCGCCCAGGATCAGCGTCCCGGGCCGGGAGAGGCGGAGGGACCAGTCCAGGTACTCTGGGTAGCCCTCCTTATCCGCGTCTATGAAGATCAGGTCGAACGGTCCTTCGCCGCTCTCGACCAGTCTCTGCAGGCTCTGCCTGGCGTCTCCTACCCGGACCTTCACCCTGTCCGACAGGCCGGCCCGCTCGACGTTCCGACGCGCGACCTCGGCATGGTGCTCGTCGAGCTCAAGCGAGAGGAGAGTTCCCCCGTCCGGCAGGGCGCGGGCGAAGTGGATGGCGCTGTAGCCGCCGAGCGTCCCGATCTCGAGTATACGCCGCGTCCCGGAGATCTCGACGAGCATCCGCAGGAGCTTCCCCTCCGTCGCCGAGACGTTTATGGACGGAAGCCCTTCCCGCTCGGACCCCCGCAGCGCCGCCTCCAGCGCCTCGTCCGGCGGCGCGAAGAGGCCCGCAACGTAGTCGTCTATCCTTCGGAGGAGCCTCCTCGTATCGTCTCCGTCCATCCCTACCTCCAGAGTCTCTCGTCGTAACCTACCCCCGTGAGCGTGAGGCCCCGGGCCGCGTCGGCCGGTCCGGCCTCGCTGCGCCCGCCGCCCGAAAGCAAGGCCCCGAAGCGCCCGATGTCCCGCTTGCCCAGGGCCACCTCCCGCATCGTGCCCACCAGCGTCCGCACCATACCGTACAGGAAAGACTCGGCGGTGATGCGGTAGGTCAGCAGATCCCCCTCCCGCGTCCAGGACGACTCCGTCACCGCCCGCTCGAACCGGACGTGGTAGCCCTTGGACGGGGTGAAGGCCCTGAAGTCGTGGATGCCCCGGACCAACGCCCCCGCCTCCTCCAGAAGCCCGAAGTCCAGCTTCCGCGGCTCGTAGGACGCCCTGCGGCGCCGCAAGGGGGCACGGATCTCGTCGTTTACCAGCCGGTACTCGTAGCTCCTGCTCCTGGCATCTCTGCGCGCGTCGAAGCCGTCGGGCACCGCGACGCAGCGCCTGATCGCGACGTCCTCGGGCAGCACGGCGGTCGCCTTGTAGGAGACGCGGGAGGGCGAGAGGTCCGTTTCAGCCTCGAAGGAGACGACCTGCCCGTTTGCGTGGACTCCCGCGTCGGTGCGTCCGGCGACGGAGAGCTTCACCGGCTGTCGTAGGACGGTCCGCAGGGCTCTGGAGAGTTCGCCTTCGACGGTCCTCCGGTCGGGCTGGGCGGCCCATCCGGCGAAGCGAGCGCCGTCGTACTCGACGAGGCCGGCGAGCCTCACAGGAGCACCGCGGCCCCGGCGGCGAGGAACGTCAGGAGGAGTGCGACGGCGTCGCGGGCGCGGAAGCGCAGTTCGCGGTAGCGGACGCGGCCCACGCCGCCCCTGTAACCGCGGCTCTCCATCGCCTCGGCCAGCTCGTCGGCGCGGCGGAAGGCGCCGACGGTCAGGGGGATCAGGATCGGCACCAGCGCCCGCGCCCGTCTGATGAGACCGCCGCTGTCGAAGTCCGCGCCCCGGGCGGCCTGGGCCCGCGAGATCTTCTCTGCCTCCTCACCGAGCGTCGGGATGAAGCGGAGGGCTATGGTCATCATCATGGCAACCTCGTGGGCCGGGAAGCGTAGCCTCTTCAGCGGAGAGAGCAGGTCCTCCATGCCGTCGGCCAGCGCCACGGGCGCCGTCGTCGCCGTCAGCAACCCGGCCGCTGTTACCAGGATCAGGATGCGCGCCGCCAGCAAGAGCCCCAGCCGCAGCCCGCCCTCGTGTACCTGGAGGAACCCCCACGCAAAAATCGTCGGTCCTTCCCGCAAGAAGAGAACCTGGAACAGAAAGGTGAGCGCCACGATGAACAAGACGGGCCTCAGAAGGCCGAGAAAGGCCCGCAGCGGCACCCGGCTCGCCGCGACGAGCGCGACGGTTACCGTCCCCGCCGCGAGGAAGCCGGCCGCGGAGTCCACGAAGAACAGCCCGACCACAAGCACGGCCGTCGCCACGACCTTCGCCCGCGGGTCAAGCGCGTGCAGCGGCGATTCGACCGGGTAGAACTGCCCCACGCCCCGGGCAAACGTCACGGGGCCGCTGCCATGACGCGGCCGAGCGCCGCGAGCGTCTCCCGGTAACGCACCGGCCTGCCGACCGCAGGACACGCCCCACCCAGAGCCGCGGCCACCCTCACGGTCTCCGGCGCCATCGAAGGATCGGCGTAGAAAACGTCCGCAGGCGGTCCAACAGCCCGTACCTCTCCCCCTTCCAGGACGCAGACCCGGTCGGCCACCTCGGCCACCTCGTCGAGGTCGTGGGAGACAAAGACGACCGTCATCCCGGAGGCTTTCAGGCGCCCGACGAGGCTTATGAGCTCCGAGCGGGCGTGGGGGTCGAGTCCGGCCG
>JALZNL010000225.1:0-1346 GCA_030857715.1 Actinomycetota bacterium
GCCGGCCCGGCGGCCCGGGCGAGAACGACGGTCCGTATCCCGTACGCCGAGAGCATGGTCGCCGTCGTGAGCCCGGCCGGTCCCGCCCCGACCACGGCGACTTCTACCTCGTCCTCGTAGGGCTCCGCGCGGGGGGGAGTAACCTCTGTGCGCCTGATGCGTTCGTTACCGTTCATCTTTCCGGTCCTTTCCGTGGCATCGACGGCCGATCGGTGCGTCCGTAAACGGGTCGATCGCTGCTTCGATCCCGTCCTTCGCTCCGCCCTTCTCAAACGGTGCCGGCCTCATGCCATCCGGTACAGGATGGGCATCGCCGCGACCCGGTTCGCCGCGAAGTTGGCGAGCACGTAGGTGCGGAACGACCTCTTGAAGATCAGGGACGGCATCACGTCTCGCAGGCGGTCCCACCTGCAGTGGTTCATGATGTTGTATTCCGACCGCTCGCCGTTGCGGGGGAGCAGCACGGTCGAGTTGTCCAGGCCCGTCTCCCGCTGAAACCAGCCGGCCGTGTACTCCCAGACCGCGAGGTTCTGAGCCGTATCGTCGGCGAAGAAGTAGTTGAACAGGAACACGCCGCCTTTGCTGTGATCCACCGGGCCGATCTTTTTGGCGTTGGTGGCCGTGACGACGTGGATGAAGGTCGCTGCACCTCGGATTGTGCGCTCCATCTCCGCGTAAAGGGGTGACGCCCTGAGAGCATCCGCGGCCTCCGGGCTCGTGGTTTCGACCAGGACCGCGAGGTCGAAACGGGCGATGTGGGCCTCGCCCGGTCGTCTCTCTATGAACTCTCCCTTGCCAGGGGGGATCACCAGGGCGTCGAACACCACGGCGCTGACCACGCTCGGGTCGGCTTCGAGTTGCCGGCACCACCGCTTGCATTTCGCGATCAGCTCCCGCTTCCTCCGGCTGTTCGGCAAGAACGGTGGCCGTCTGTCCACCTCTGCAGCGAGGTGGAGGTACCCCGAAGACGCGGGCTCCACCAGCTTCACCCGCGGAAACCGGGCGTCATTGTTCACTACGGTCAACGATTCTGTTGTCAAGATCGATTCCTTTCGTCGAGATCGGTAGGCACCCACGCTTTGCCGCCGTCCAGCGTCTGGTTAGCCGTCGTCCAGTTGTTGTCTTAGGCCCGCCACGTCGGACTGGGACCAGCGCTCCGCTATCTTGCCGCCCGCGACGCGGACGATGCTGATCACTTCCCACGCCACCCGGGTTGATCACCTCCTCGAACAGCCGGCGGACGACGGCCTTGTTCCGTGGGCAACTGCTCTGGGACCCGGGTATCGTCGCTATTTGGAAACGGAGTGCTCATCTTGCTCCTCTCATTCGGTTCGTGATTTCGGGAA
>JALZNL010000225.1:1356-5043 GCA_030857715.1 Actinomycetota bacterium
GCACCACCGCGTACGCCACCGTACCAGCGCTAAGGACGAGCGCGAAGAGAGCGCCGAGCGTCGCGGCGTCGGGCGAGGTCAGCGGCTGGCCTCGCAGCGCCTGCCAGGTAAGAAGCACGACGAGCCCCAGGTACGAGAGGCCGGCCGTCCACACCAGCGCGATCCGGTGCCCCGCGCGGAGCCAGGCCGGGGCGAAGAGGGCCAACAGGTATCCGAACAGGGGCAACGCCTGCAACCCGTGCAGCCCGACGAAGTGCGCTACGCGCTGGTCGCCGCCGGTGGTGCTCCACCCGGTCACGGGCAGCCCGGGCCCGCTGTCTTCGACCCCCACAGCGTGGGCGCCCTGTATCGGGGCTTCGATCCCGGCCGCCTCGGCCGCCCGCGCCTGCACCGGGGTCTCCTGGGTCATCGGGAAGGCGACCGCCATGCCTACCAGCGACACGACCAGCCCGAGCCTCAGGGCCCAGGCGAAGGCGGGGTCCGGCATGCGCTGGATCAGCAGCAACACCGCGGCGAGCAGGTTCATCGTCCAGACTAGCGCTATGGAGGCGGCCATCGTGTACCACACGGCGGAGTGGAGCGGCGTGCTCACGTTGTAGTGGCTGGTCGTGCCGAGCGCCGCAGCACCTGCGATCAGGGCCATCTCGACGAAGAGCGCGACCACCGTGACCCACGAAACGAGGCCGACGAGGCGCCGACGGCCCCGCACGAAGGTCAGCATCCAGAGCAGAGTGAAGCAGTAGATGGAGATGGAGATGGCGAACTTCATAGGCTTGAGCCAGGCCGGCGCGCCGGTTATGACGCGCGGGTCGAGCAGGAGCCCGGCCAGGGATACCGCCAGGACCAGCAGCATCGTCGCGCCGACGAGAGCGAGCGGCCGGCTCGAAGACCGGGCGCGTCCGAGTAGGTCACGCGGCCCGGACGCCCTTGCAGATTGCGCGGTCATGCCGCACCCTCTTCTGCCACTCCTGTGGGTGTGTCCACCATCTTCCCCTTTCCCGCATTCGGGCGTCATGGCGTGGCCCCCGTCACCATATGCTCCTCTCTTTCGACTTCTCTGCTTTCCGTCTCCATCCTCTGCCAAAGACCCAGGCTAATTCTTAAACCCGTACGGTTCGGTACCATCGAGGGTGCCCTTTTCGGTGAAAAACCCGCTCGCCGAGTGCGGTAGCGGTACGCGTCTCCTCAGGCTCTATTGGCCTCACCGGCGCGTGATCGCCGCGACGAGCAGGTCGCCGACCGCCTCGATCCGCCCGGGCGCGGGGCGTTGTGGCGAACCGTTGCCGATTCTTCCGTCGTCACGCTAACCTCTCGTGTCCAGCGCCTGTACGAGCCGCGGGATACCCTCGCGGTAGGTCCGCGCGGTCGGCGTCCAGCCCAGTTCACGCCCTACCTTGGCATTGGAGAGACGGTAGGTGCCCAGCATCACGGCGCCTGCGTACGGCATGAATCGGAATATCCAGCGGGGGACCTCACGGGGCGGCGGGGTGCCGAAGGCCTTCGCCAGGGCCCCGAAGAAACGACCCCAGGTGACCGGCTCATCGTCGACTACGTTGTAGGCCTCACCAGAGCGCCCCCGCTCGAGGGCCGCCACGGTAGCCGTCGCCGCGTCATCGATATAGATCAAGGAGGTGACCCCTCCCCCACCGCGGGGAACCGGCAGGCGACGCCGCCTGAGCATCTCGATCATCGGCTCCGTGGCCCCGCCCGGGCCGTAGAAGGAGCCGTAGCGCAGAGCGATCCCCTCGATTCCGTCGGCGGTCAAGGTCTGGCGTTCTGTTGACCTTAGCGCGGCAAGATGCTGCTCGAATCCGGCCCGGCCCGGCGGGGCGAACGGGTCGTCCTCGGTAAGGACTTTATCGCCCCAGTCGCCGTAGCCGTAGCCCGTGAGAAACGACTGCGTCACGAACCTGCGGGCGCCGACCACCCGGGCCGCGGCCAGCATGTTGGTCGTCCCCGCCTCGCGGAGCGCGTTGGTGGCCGCCATGTCTCGGTGGCGTATCGGGATCTTCTTGAGGGCGGTCGCCTGGTGGACCACCGCGTCGGCCTCCAGACCGTCGATCGCGTTTAGCAGTGCCTTCTGGTCCATGACGTCGGCGATCACCGGCTCGGCGCCGAGCGCGCGCAGCTTCTCGCCTTTGTCCGGGGTCCGGCTGAGGCCGATCACCTCGTGACCTCCTGCGACGAGGGCGCGCACCAGGGGTATGCCGAGTGTGCCGGTCGCGCCCGCAAGTAGAACCTTCATGCCTGTACCTTCTTTCATTAGACCGCCGCTCTTCCATTACACTGTTTTCACCGTAGTACTGTGGCGCAACGGGAGCGTAACGGGGAGCGTAACGGGAGGCGCGCTCCGGCAGCGCGAATCGCGTTGAGCCCGTGCTCGAGGAGCGAGAATCTCGTTCGTTATTACGGTTTGCGGGCGGAGGCCTCTAGCCCTGCTCCAGCACGCGCCGCAGCTGCGGGGCCGAAAGGAAGCTTTCCTTCAGGGCCTCGTCTTCGATCTCTCCGGCGAGCATCTCCACGATCCGGGCCGCCCGGGAAAATGCGTCGCGTGCTCTTTCCCGTTCTCCGCGCTGCTCGTGCAGCTTCCCCGTCTCCGCCCATATCTGCCAGAGCTCACCCGGCAGGCCGATCTCCTCCGCCAGGGCCCTGGCCTCACGCAGGCGCGCCAGCGCCTCCCTGGTCTGGCCGTCCCATCTGTCGAGGACCGCGAGCATCCGCAGGTGGACCAGGCGAAACCGGCGGTCTCCTCCCACCCGCTCCCCGAGGCGCTTTACGTCCTCGCGGGCCAGCTCCTCGTTCCCGCCCCGCAGCAAGGCCTCGGTCTCGTGATACCGGGCGAAGTCCAGCCACACCAAGCGTGCCGGTGACGCATCCCTTATCCCTACCGAATCCAACGCGTGGCGGTGCGCCGCTTCCTGGTCGCCCGCCAGGGCTCGGTTCGCGCAGAGCCTGGTGACTATGAGGGATCTCCACGGCCGTGCTACCGTGTCGGCGATTTCTAGCGCTTCTTGGTACATCGTTTGCGCCTCCTCCAACCCCAGCACCGCCTGGTGTGCGTTGCCCAGTGAGTAGAGCGCAAGAAGGGGCAGCCCCGGATTGGGCAACTTGCGCGCTATCCGCACCCCTTCCTGGGCGGCGCGAATAGCCTCGCCGTAGCGGCCCTCCTCTGTCAGGCCGTGGCCCAGGTTGGTGGCGGCTAACGCCTGCGACCACTCGTTGTTGATCTCCCGGCCGATCTTCAGGGCCGCGCGCCCGGCGTTCACGCTCGCCCCAAGCTCGCCACGGTTCACCTCGCCCAGGGCGACCGTGGCCAGACACTGGGCCTCCATCGCCCGGTTGTGCAGCGCCTCCGAAGGCGGGGATCCCACGAGCAGGTACTGCGCCGCCAGCGACCCGGCGCCCCGGTCTCCCATCCGCGCGTAGAGCCCGGCGGCCTCCCGGGCGCGCGCCACGCACTCCTCCCAGCGGCCCGCAAAGTTGTAGGAAATCCCGAGGGTGTACAGGCTGCGCGCGACGAGCTCCTCGAGGTCCAGCTCGCGGGCGTGCTCGAGGGCCATCTCCGCGTGGGCGACCGCCGCGTCCGGCTCCCATCCGTGGATGGCCATCTGGGCAAGGTTCCACTCCGTTTCCGCCACCGCCGCCTTATCGCCGCCCGCCCGTGCAACCTCCAGCGCCTCCCTGAGC
>JALZNL010000226.1 GCA_030857715.1 Actinomycetota bacterium
CCTACGCTCTGGCGTCGAGCGTCTCCAGAAGGGTCTTGCGGTTCTTGTTGTTCTTCTCGTAGTTACGGACGGCCTTTATCTGGTCTTTGGAGAAACCCTGGATCTCCTTCTTTACCTCTTCGACGCTCAGGTCGTCGTAGTTGTTTATAGGCACCTGGGCATCCTTGCGCGCCTGTTTGGCCTCGGTGGTGTTGGAGACGTACTGTTGGCCCTTCTTCGAGCCCTCGCGCTTCTTCCGCTCCGTCTCCTCTCTCTCCTCCTCGCTCATGTTCTCCCAGGCCTTCTTCGGGAGGTAGCGCTTCGTCTCGCCGTCTTTGCGGGCGTCGGCGTCGCCCTCTCTGGTCTGCCACTCCTCCCCGGTCCACTCTTCGAGGTTCTTCTGGGACCGGCCCTTCTCGCCCTTGTAGCCGCCGCCCCGCTTCTCGTACTCCCGGGTCAGGAGCTGGGACTTGCGGGCGCTCCACTGGCCCTCCTCGCCGCCCTTGTTCGAGGCTTTGATCTCCTCCTTGATCTCTTCCCGAAGCTCTGGATGCGTGTACTTCTCCTCGTAGTCCTGCTTCGCCACCGCCCGTCTCCTCAATGCTCTCGCCTGTAGTCCTCGGCCCCAGTGTTGTTCGATAGAGAAGTTTCGTCCTGTCGTACGGTTCACGTAGACTGGTGTTTTCGGCGAGGTCCGCTGCCGGCGTAGATCGGTACGGCGGTTCCTATCTCTCCTCTGGCCTGGGCGCTCCGGCGCGGACGCAGCCGGTGCAGTTGGCTTCCTTGGAGGTGGTGACCCAGTCCTCGTCGTTTATCGGCCTGCCGCAGTAAGTCTCCCTGAACTGGGGTTTCGCCACGTGAATCCGGCCAATACCGTTCGCCTGTTTGATGTTCATGCTCTCTCCTCTCGATGTCTGCGTGTCCAGTCTACCCCGGCCGGGCCCGCTCGTGGCATCTCCGGTAGAAGCAGGCGGGGCCGGATCCACCGCGACCGTGGGGAGTGCGTCGTTTCCGGTCTACGGCCCGAAAACGCCTTGCACCCGGGACGGAGACGAAGGCCCGGCGACCTGCCTGTACATCGCAGATGTGCTTTACTACCGCATCTCATAATAGCCCGACGAGTCCGGGCCAGCCGATGTAAAGCGACAGGGAGCAGCTCTTTGACCGAGACGAGACAGCCAGAGGCCGAGAGTGCCCAGCCCAGAACCCGCATCAACCCGATAGTCTTCTACGGATCCTCGGCGTGCATCCTCGCGATCGCGCTGTGGGCGATCATCAGCCCGGAGGGGGCCAACGGGACCATCGGCGTGGCGGTGGGCTGGATCTCGGAGTGGTTCGGCTGGTTCTACATCCTGATCGCGACGGTCTTCCTGGCCTTCGTGATCTTTCTCGCGCTCTCCCGGTACGGCAAGATCAAGCTTGGACCGGAGCATTCCAGGCCCGATTTCAGCACGTTCTCCTGGGCCGCGATGTTGTTCGCCGCCGGCATCGGCACCGACGTGATGTTCTTCGCGGTCGCCGAGCCCGTCACCCAGTACCTCGCCCCGCCCGTTGGCAACGGCGAGACGCTGACGGCCGCCAGGGACGCGACCGTGTGGACGCTCTTTCACTACGGCATCAGCGGCTGGGCGATGTACGCGCTGATGGGGATAGCGCTGGCGTACTTCGCCTACAGGATGAACCTGCCCTTGAGCATCCGGTCGGCGCTGTACCCCATCTTCGGCAACCGGATCTACGGCCCGCTCGGCCACGGCGTGGACCTGGCCGCCGTCCTCGGCACGATCTTCGGCATCGCCACCTCGCTGGGTATCGGCGTGGTCTTCCTCAACTACGGGCTGAAAACTCTTTTCAACGTCCCCGAAGGCCTGCCCGCGCAGATCGGGCTCGTCGTTCTCGCCGTCGCCATCGCGACGATCTCGGCGGTCACCGGCGTCGACAGGGGCATCCGACGGCTGTCGGAGCTCAACGTCTGGCTGACGCTCGGGCTGGCCGGCTTTGTCCTGGTCACCGGCCAGACGGTCTTCCTGTTGAACGCGTTCGTGCTCAACATCGGCGACTACGTGAGCAACTTCGCGGGGCTGACGATGCAGACCTTCGCCTTCGACCGGCCGACGGCCTGGCTCAACGGCTGGACGTTGTTCTTCTGGGCGTGGTGGATAGCCTGGGCCTCCTTCGTCGGGCTGTTCTTGGCCCGGATCTCGCGGGGACGCACGATCCGGCAGTTCGTCGCGGGTACCCTGATAATCCCGTTCCTGTACATCTTGATGTGGGTCTCGATCTTCGGCAACAGCGCCATCGACCTCGTGCGGAGCGGCAACGAGCAGTTCGGCCAGACCGCGATGAACACGCCCGAGCAGGGCTTCTACACCCTGCTCCAGCAGTACCCGGCCTTCCCGATCATCGCGTCGATCGCCACCTTCGCCGGGCTGCTGTTCTACGTCACCTCCGCCGACTCCGGCGCCCTGGTGATGGGCAACCTCACCTCGTACCGTCGGACGCCCCGCGATGACGCCTCCAGCCCGGTACGAATTTTCTGGGCGGTCGCCACGGGTCTGCTCACGCTGGCGATGCTCATAGTCGGCGGGATCACGGCCCTGCAGAACGCCACGATCGTCATGGGCCTGCCCTTCGGGTTCGTGATGGTCCTGATGATGTTCGGCCTGTACAAGGCCCTGCGCGTGGAGGCGATCCGCGAGGACAGCCAGCGTTACAGCCTGCCCGCGCAGCTGTCCGGACGCAGCACCGGCCTCGATGAGAACCGACTGGTGGTCGGGCGAACCTGGCAGCAGCGCCTGAAGCGCAGCATGAGCTTCCCGGATCACGACAAGGCTCTGGAGTTTCTCTCCGAGGTCGCGCTCCCGGCTCTGACTGAAGTGGGCGAGGAACTGCGCGAGCACGGCGTCGAGACGGAGGTGCACGACGGCACGGACGGCTCGGGCCCCTCCTACGTCGAGCTCGTGGCGGACCTCGGCGAAGAGGCGCCGTTCCAGTACCGGGTCACGCCGCAGGAGGCCTGGATGCCGGTGTACGGGGACCAGTCCCTGCGCGACAGCGACGTCTACTACCGGCTCAACGTGCACCTGCGCGAGGGCGGCCAGGGCTACGACGTGATGGGCTATACCCACAGCCAGCTGATCGACGACGTCCTCGACCAGTACGAGCAACACGTCGAGTTCATGCGGCTCAACGTCGAAGCCACGCGGGGGATAGGCCTCGACGTGAGCCGGTAGGCCTCGCCGGCCGTCAGGTCCGGGGCGTCTCCCGTCCTCCGGCGGAGGACCCCGCGCTCCGGCCGACCACGGCGTAGAGTGGGTCCGAGAAGAGGCGACGCGGGCTGCGATCCAGTCCGCGAACGTCCTTCCAGTTTCCCGCTTCGCGAAGGTAGTCCTCGACCAGACGCACGTGGCCCCGGTCATCCAACTCGTGCCAGACTGCAACGGCCTTGCTCGGAAAGCAACGATTTGAGAAGGTGATGACCACCGGCGCGCCGACCTTGAGGACGCGTCCGACCTCTCGCAGCACTTCTACGGGTCGAGTGAGGTAGTCGATGGAGACGCAGATGCCGCACCCGTCGAACTCCGCGTCTCCGAAAGGAAGCCGGGGATTCTCGTTCAGGTTCCGGACGACGTAGGAGTCGAGCCGCTCGTTGCGGCGCAGCTCCTCCTCGTTCATGCCGAGGCCGATGACACGGCCGTACTCGACCTCCGGCGGAAGGTGGCTGATCCAACTGCTCATGAGGTCGAGTACCTCCCCGCCGTCCGGAAACAACTCCCTATAGAGCTGCGTGACGGCGGCTATGGCCCTATCGTCTATGTGGGTGACGAGCCTCGGCGTCCTGTAGAACTCCTCGTCCGGCGTCTCGTCCATGCGCCCGAAAGCGTCCTCTGGCAACTCCGGCAACCGCGACCTCCTCCGGCGTTTGCGTGTCACGCCAAACTTACCCGACGGGACCGGCGTTCCGTGTGATGTGTTCTACCGGGCACGCCACATCTCCTGGTGTAAATTGCGGGCATGGAATTGCAGGAAGTCGGCAGGCACTTTACAGTGGCGGTCTTTGTGGTGCGGGACGGCAAGGTCCTCCTCCACTGGCACCGCAAGCTCGGCATGTGGCTCCCGCCCGGCGGGCACATCGAGCGGGACGAGCTGCCGGACGACGCGGCCGTGCGCGAGGTGCTGGAGGAGACGGGCGTCGAGGTGGAGCTTGTGGGGGAGAGGCGGGAGGACGTCGAGGACCCGCTACAGCTACACCGGCCGGCCGGGGTGCAGTTGGAGGACATCGGGCCCGGGCACCAGCACATAGACCTGATCTACTTCGCCCGTCCAAAGGGCTCCACGGACATCCGCGACGAGTTCTCGGCGGACAGGGTCGGCTGGTACGCCCCCGAAGACTGGGATGGCATGGCCGTCAACGACGAGGTCCGCGGCTGGTGCGAACTTGCGCTCGCCTCCTCGACGACCGCCTAGGGGTCCGAGCAGTCCCGCTTGTAGCCGCAGTTGGGGCAGACGAGCTTGCAGTGCAGCCCGTACATCTCGGTGCCGCACGCCTCGCACCGCTCCGCCGAGACCTCGCGCTCTTCGGTCGCCTGTTCCTCGCCCATGCTGCGAAGAATACGGGCATGATTCGGTCCCGACACCGGCGGCTTCACGACGGGCGTCGGGCTTCCCTGGAGGGCATCTGCAACAGCCGGCCGAGGTGCGTACCGCCAAGGGTCTTGAGGGCGCTGTAGGAGAGGACCATCTGCGCCTGGCTCAAGGAGCCGGCGAGCGCGGCCGTCAGGACCTGAAGGGTCGAGAGGTTCTGCTGCAACCCGGAGATGCTGATCGGGAGTTGGGCGGAGCGCTCCTGGAGAGCGGCGAGGCCTCTCTCCAGCTCGCCGGTGCGTTGAGAGAGCCTCTCCACCTCCAACGCGAGGTTGTCCTGGAGCTCGACCCTGGCCCGCCGAAACCGCAGGTACGCGCCGAGCGCCGCCACCCCCGCCACGAGCGCCAGCACGGCTCCGATTCCGATTAAAACGAACAGAAAGAGGTACGTCACGGCAGCCACCGTACCAT
>JALZNL010000010.1 GCA_030857715.1 Actinomycetota bacterium
GACGGGACCCTCTTCTTCAACGAGCTTCGCATAGCGCCCGTGCGGGAGGAGGACGGCAGGCTCGTCAACTTCGTAGGCGTGCAGACGGACGTCACCCCGCGCATCAGGGCCGAGCAGGCGCTGAGGAAGGCCGAGGAGCGGTACCGCACCCTCGTGGAGAAGGTTTCCGCCATCATCTACATCCAGACGCCGAGGGAGGGGGAGAGCGCCGCCTACGACACGACCTACATCAGCCCGAGGGTGGAGGAGGTCCTCGGCTACCCGCCGCAGAGCTTCACGGGGGACCCGGGCTTCTGGGACAGGCTGATCCACCCAGAGGACCTCGGGGCAGTGCGGGAAGAAGACGAGCGCACCGACGAGACGGGCGAACCCTTCTCCATGGAGTATAGGGTGATCGCCAACGACGGGCGCACCGTGTGGATCCGTGACGAGGCCACGCTGGTGCGGGACGACGGGGGGGAGCCCCTGTACTGGTTGGGCGTCCAAACCGACGTGACCGAGCGCAGGCTGAGGGAGGCGATGCTCAGGGAGACGGAGGCCCGCTACCGCTCGCTCGTGGAGCGGGTGCCCGCGGCGATCTACCGCCAGGAGATCGAGCACAACGGTGCCGTCTCCTACATCAGCCCGCAGATAGAGGCCTTGACCGGCTACGCCCCCGGGGAGTACGCCGACCCCACCTTCTGGGTAAGAACCATGCACCCCGACGACAGGGCGCGGGTTCTGGCCGAGGACGAGCGCACCGACCGGACCGGCGAACCGTTCAAGGTGGAGTTTCGGAAGTTCGCCCGCGACGGGAGGCTCATCTGGCTGCGGGACGAGGCCGTGCTGGTCAGGGACGCCGCCGGCGAGCCGCTCTACTGGCAGGGGGTCGTCTCCGACATAACCGAGCGCAAGAACCTGGAGGAGCGGCTGGAGCACCAGGCGTTCCATGATCCCGTCACCGGCCTACCAAACCGCCGCCTGTTCGTGGACCGCCTCGGCCAGGCCCTCCAGCGCACCAGGAGGCGGAAGGGACGCCGGGTGACGGTGCTGTTCATGGACCTGGACGGCTTCAAGAACGTGAACGACTCATTAGGCCACGAGGCGGGCGACCTGCTCCTCTCCGTCGTGGCCCAGCGCCTCAGGCGCTGCCTGCGCCCGGAAGACGCCCTGGCCCGCTTCGGGGGGGACGAGTTCGTCGTGCTCGTCGAGGACGTCGACGACCCGGCGGAGGCCGTCCGGGTTGCGGAGCGCATCACGGAGGAGCTTCGCAGGCCGTTCGCCCTGGAAGGCCGAGAACTGTACGTCTCTGCCAGCGTAGGTATCTCCTTCGGCACCGCCCGCACCAAGAGCCCCGACGATCTCCTCAGGGACGCCGACACGGCCATGTACCGGGCCAAGGAGGCGGGCTCGGACTACTCGTTGTTCGACCCGGCCATGCACGAGCGTGCCATGGGCCGCCTGGAGCTTGAGAACGACCTCAGGCGGGCCATACAGGAAGAGGAGTTCATCGTACACTACCAGCCCATCGTGCGACTCGACGACCGGTCCGTGTGGGGCGTGGAGGCCCTGGTGAGGTGGGAGCATCCCGAGCGGGGCCTCCTTAACCCCGACGAGTTCGTGCCGGTGGCCGAGGAGAGCGGGCTGGTGGTGCCGATGGGCACGGCGGTCCTGGAGGAGGCCTGCCGGAGGGCCAAGGGTTGGCAGGAAGCGTACCCGAAGATGCCGCCGCTAATCGTGTACGTGAACCTCTCGGCGAGGCAGCTTGCCCGTCCCGACCTGGCGGAGGCCGTCGAGGGGGCGCTGAGGAGGACCGGCTTCGATGGAAACTGCTTGGGTCTCGACGTGACGGAGACGGTGTACGTCAAGGCGCTGGAGGGTAACACGGCGGCCCTCGACCGTCTGCGGGCCCTGGGGGTGAGGGTCTCCATAGACGACTTCGGTACGGGCTACTCCTCGCTCTCCTACCTCAAGCGCCTGCCCGCAGACGCCCTCAAGATAGACAAAAGTTTCGTGAGGGGTCTCGGGGAGGATGTCGAGGACACGACGATAGTGCGGATGGTCGTGGAGTTGGCGCACACCCTCGGCATGGAGGTCATAGCGGAGGGCGTGGAGACCGAGGAGCAGGCGGCCCTTCTGGCCGAGATGGGGTGCGACAAGGCCCAAGGGTACCACTTCTCCAGGCCGCTACCGCCGGAAGACGTGCCGGGGTTCTTGGGAGGGTGAACCGCACCGCCTCTCCTCCATCCCCGTTGCCTCCGAGCGTCGCCTTGATTGGCAGATTCTACCGGACGGGGATCGGGCCTCGGGTTGCCCGGGTCGCCGCAACAATGAAGAGGATCAGCAGCAAGACGGTCGCCACCGAGTCCATCCCCAGTAACAGGCAGAACTCCCGGACGGCGCTGTCGAGGTCTCCGTGCCAGCGGGAGGCGGCTCCTCCGCCTCCCCGGAGGCGACCTCCGACGACTCCTACACCCCAAGCGCCGAAGAGGCGGTGGCTGGGGCGGAAGAGGCGGCTGGAGACTACTATAGGGCCGCCGGTTTGGAGGACTGGGACTACACCTACGAGCATCTCGATGCCGAGACCCAAGGCCACTTCACCAGGGAGGAGTGGTTCCAGAAGAACGAGTGGTTCGCCGACAACGGCGAGGTGATCTACAACATAGAGTCCGTGGACCAGGTGGGCACCAGCACCGAGTATCTGGGCGTCACGTTGACGCTCACGTATGAGGATGGCTCTTCCTCGACCCGCACCACCTACTTCGTCTACGAGGACGGGCAATGGAAGCACGGGTTCGGACAGGAGGAGCAGGACCTCTTCATGCCCGACGCCTCATACGAGGAGTTCGTCGAGGCCCAGCAATAAGAGGCCGAGATCGTGGAGGAGGCCGGAGCACACCCGGCTCATTAACAATACTAATCCGTTTCTCTTCCCCAAATAGCATGATAAAGTGAAAGACAGCAACGAGAAGCAGGGATCCCAAGAGCAGGGTCCGGTCTCCTCGTTGGAATTGAAGAGGGCCGAGTCCAGCCGGAAGGGCAGGATGTGGCCCGTTTTCAGAACGGTCCCCTCCGGGGGTCAGTGTTAGCTTGTCTCTAACGGCTCTGAGATGCTCACTGAGGGGCTCCGAGGGGTTTCTGGTACTTGGGTGCCAGAAGACCGTTCCGGGACCTTAGAAGCCATTCTCGTTGGCCTCCTGTGTCTGGTCCATGCCCTCGGCCTCGACGTTGCTCGTGTCGTCCCCCTCACCCTCTTGGGGTACGATGGGCGTCTCGGGGAAGATGGTGCGGTATAGACAGGGGGTCTTGTGAGCGGTGAGGTCGAAGCCTCTCAGGACGACCTGGATCTGAGGGCGTTGGAGGACTTCTGGGTCGGCAACGAGGATCTTGACCGCCTGGAGGCCCTTCTCGACCGGTTCAATATCTTTGAGGTCATCGGGATGGCCCACCAGGAACTTAGGCATTCACGACTGCTGGCCTAGCTCTTCGATCCCGGTAAGGACCACGGACTCTGGAGGCCCGCAAGGGCGAGTCCGAGATCAGTACGAGGCGCATTGACTCGTCTATTGCCACTCGCCTAAGATACGACTGGGTGGCCATCTAACGAAGGGGGAAGTCATGACCGGGGGAGCCGTGTTCACCGATCCGTTTGCCGTCGGGGCGGTCGTCACCGCCTTGATCGCTCTGACGTTCTTCCTGGACCGGAGGTTCCGGGTCTTCTCCTTCTTCGGCACGGCCATCATGGTCATCACCGGCGCTGCGGTCCTGGTGAACCTCAGGGTCATACCCCCCTCCATCCCGGTCGGGGACCAGCAGGAGATCAACCCCATCTATACCTTCGCCGGTGACTATGCCGTGCCCCTGGCGATAGTCCTGCTCCTGATGACCGCCGACCTCGGGAGCCTGCGCCGCCTCGGAAGACCGGCGACCCTGGCCTTCGTCCTCGGTGCCATCGGCACGGCCATCGGGGCGTTCGTCGGGGCCTTGCTGCTCTCTGATGCCATAGGGGAGGAGACCTGGAAACTCGGCGGTCAGTTCACCGGAAGCTACATAGGGGGAGGGGTCAACTACGCCACCGTGGGGGAGGCGGTGAACCTGTCTGACACCCTCTACGCCACGGGGGCGGCTGCGGACACCCTGATGACGAACCTGTGGTTCGTCATGACTGCCCTGATCCCGGTGCTGCTGCTGCGCTTCTACCCCTCGATATACGGCGGCGCACGCTCTGCCGAGCGGGACGAGTCCGAGATCGGGGAGTACTGGGAGAAGAAGGAGATCTCCGTCTACGACATCGTCTACCTGCTCGCCGCCACCTTCGTCGTCGTGGCGGTCGCCACGCTGATCTCTGCACCCATAAACGGCCTAGTCGGCTTTGAGATACCGGTGGAGATCTGGTACACGACCTTCGCCCTGCTGGCCGCCCTCACCCCGGTGAACCGCCTCAGCGGCGGCGAAGAGATCGGGAACGTGCTGCTGCACCTCTTCTTCGTCGTGCTCGGCGCGGGGGCGGTCCTCTCCACGCTGGTCGAAAAGGGCCCGGTGGTGTTCCTGTTCCTGCTCGTCCTCGTGCTTATCCACGGGCTCGTCATCTTCGGGGGCGGCAGGCTGCTGAAGATCGAGATCGAGACGCTCTCGGTGGCGAGCCAGGCGTGCGTGGGCGGGCCCTCGACCGCGTTGGCCCTGGCGATATCCAAGCGTTGGAGAGATCTGGTGACGCCCGCCGTCCTGATCGGGGTCCTCGGCTACGCCATCGGCAACTACGCCGGGGTGGGCATGGCCTTCTTGCTCCGGGCGATCACCGGGTAGCCGCTCCGGACTTGCCGCAACGACGGCTTCCGGCGACCAGGAGAGGATTGACGAACTCGCGGTTACGTCCTTGTCTAGGACGCGTATCGACTTATTTTGTAGAGGGAAACGCCTCGCGCTGTTCTGCGAAACTCTGATGTGGCTCGTAGAGGCGTTCACTGCGCCGGGCGACCTGGTGATTAACCCATGCTTCGGGAGCGGGACGGCGACGGTGACAGTGGGCTACCCCGGATGCTGGGCCATAGGCACGACGAACGGCGACGGGAGCTACGAGAGGTTCATGGTAGGATGCGAGAGGCGGCCGAGGCGCTGGAAGTACGGGCCGTAGAGGTGCTGGAGCTCACGAAGCTTATCGAGGAACTCACCGGCGGCACGCCGGAATGGTACGCTGGGATGAGGGTGGAGGCGGCGGAGACGGTGCGCCAAGCGCGCGTCCTTGCGCGCACGTTGGGGCCCCTGGACGAGAGCACCGACGTTTCGGGCGGTATCGACGGGGTTTCGGACGGGATCAGCACCCCGGGCGGACGGTGCCTGACCTTGCGGGAGGATGCGAGCACGCGCGACGTTTCTTACGGGCGCGGTACTCGTCGCCGAAGGCGGTTTTGTGGCACAGTAGGTCTGTCTTTGTGCGATAGAGAGGAGCAAATTCGTGCGTATAGCGGTCACGCAGTTCAAGGTACACGACGTCCCCAATTTCGACGAGTTCGCGGATCACGTTTCCTGGCACGTCGATGGGGCAGTGTGGCAAGGTGCCGACTGCGTGGTCTTCCCCGAGTACTTTACCTCCGAGCTCCTTACGACCTTCCCCGAGGCGAGAACCACACCCCATCAAGACGCCGAGCAGATCTTCGACCGGATGGGGCGCGAGTACAAGGAAAAGTACTTAGACCTCTTCAGGACCTTGGCCCGGAAAAAGGGGATCTACATCGTTGGCGGCACCCTCTTCTACTTCGACGCCGATGACGGCCGCTACTACAATGCCAGCTTCCTGTTCGATCCGGACGGGGGCGTGGAGGAGCAGCGCAAGACCCACCGCGCCTACGAGCTCGTCTACAACCGCGGGATGGTCACGGCCGGCGACGAGCTCAAGGTCTTCGAGACGGATTTCGGCAAGGTCGGCATCACCATCTGCTACGATGCCGCCTTCCCGGAGACGGCCAGAATCCTCATGCTCGGGGGTGCTGAGGTCATCTTCAACCCCTCGTGCGTGTTCAACGAGTGGGGCGTGGAGCGGATGCGCACCTACTCCGCCGCCAGGGCAATAGAGAACCAGTGCTATGTTGCCAACAGCCAGGTCCTCGGTGATATCTCCTTCCCGAGCGACAGGCCGATCCACTACGAGGGTCGCAGCGCCATACACTCCCCGGCCGACCCCTCGATGGGCCCTCCAGACGGCATCCTCGTGCAGGGCACCCTCGGCCAGGAGCAGGTCATCTCGGCCGAGGTGGACCTCGAGAAGCTCCGAGAGTACCGGGAAGAGGGCATTCCGCCCATGCTCAAGGACCGGCGAGTCGCGTTTTACAAGAGGTTCTTGTACATGGAGGCAGACGAATACTCTCCGACGGCGTAAGGTTCGTCCACCGCGCGGCTCAGGAGGCGAGCAGTTCTTTCAGGGCGTTGTCGATGAAGCGCACGTCTTCCGGGTTTCTGCCGCTCCCGGCGAAGTGGCCCCAGATCGAGGGTATGGGCCGCAACTCGGCGCGCGGCATGTGGCCGACCTCGTACTCGCTATCCTCCGGGGTGAAATAGAGGTCGGTCCGACCTGGCATCACTATGGCCCTGGCTTCTATGGACCCGAGCGCCGCCTCCAGATCCCCGTCGAAGCCGGGCGTGGCCCCGATGTCGGCGTTCTGCCAGGTCCAGAGCATCGTGAGCAGGTCGTTGGCGTCCTTACCGACGTAGTTCCCTTCCCAGAAAGAGATCAGGTAGTCCTCAAGCGAGGAATAGCCTTGACCGAGATAGACGCCCTCCCGGTAGAACGCCTGCGAGAGAGCCCAGCCGGCGTAGACCCTTCCGAAGGCCCTGAGGCCCGCGGCTGGAGGTTCGTCGTACCATCCTCCCCCGAAGACGGCGTCGGCGGTGAGTGCTGCTCTCAAGCTCTCCAGGAAGACGAAGTTGTGGGTAGAGGTCCTCGCCGCGCCGCAGAACGGCAGCATGCGCTCTACCATCTCCGGGTGGCTCGCGCCCCATTGAAAGGCCTGCTGAGCCCCCATCGAGTACCCGACCACCAGCGCCACCCGCTCGATGCCGAAGCGTTCCGTGAGGAGGCGGTGCTGCGCGGCGACGTTGTCGCCAACGGTGACGTGTGGGAAACGGGCCCTGCCATAAGGTGGCGGCGTGTTGGAAGGGGAGGAAGAGACGCCGTTGCCCAGCATGTTCGGGACGACGATGAAGTACTTTTCCGGGTCGAGCGCCATGCCCTCCCCGATCAGCCACTCGTTGTCCGAGTGCCGCCCGCCGAAGCGGGTCGGGTAGACAACCGCGTTGCTCTTCTCCCCGTTCAGGGAGCCGTAGGTCTTGTAGGCTAACGTGGCACCCCGCAGCGTCGCCCCGCGCTCGAGGACGAAGGCTCCGAGCTCGAAGTTCTCGTGGTCTACCATAGTCATGATTACCCCCCGGTAACGGACCAGCAATGATCTTTCGGACAGTATGGAGATTTTTCGCCAGGCTACAAGATCCAACGCGAACAACGGGCGGGAGTCCGACGGTCGCAGGCATCCGCGTGGTGCAACCGCCGAGGCATGGGCGGCGTGTGCGCAGAGCAGGAGGCTTCGCCGAACGATCAGTGTTGCGGTTTCTCTTGCAATGACCTAATGTAAACATAAGGAGCAACCGGGAGAGGGTATTGGACCGTCAATCAGTGCGGAGCTGCGGTGGGGTTATGCGCGTTTTGCGAGGGACCGTCCGCGCAGTCGTCGGCCGCGCGTCGAAGGCGGAGGAGAACGGAGATAGAGTAGCCGCGTAGCAGGGGGAAGGGGAGAAAGTGAGCGAATCGGTCAGAGGAGACGCCGGGCAAACCTCTTCGATAAGGACGGTCGCCACGGCGAGCCTGGTGGGCACCAGCATCGAGTGGTACGACTTTTTCGCGTTTGCCGCCGCGTCCGCCCTCGTCTTCAACCGCATCTTCTTCCCCAACTTCTCGGAGGCTGCCGGGACGTTGGCCGCCTTCGCCACCTTCGGGGTTGCGTTCTTCGCCCGACCGTTCGGGGGCGTTCTTTTCGGGCACTTTGGGGACAGGGTGGGGCGTAAATCTATGCTTATCACCACGCTTCTTCTGATGGGGTTCTCTACCTTCTGCGTTGGGCTATTGCCGACGTACGCCTCCATTGGAATCCTGGCCCCGATCCTGCTCGTCGTGCTACGGCTCTTGCAGGGCCTGAGCGTCGGCGGTGAGTGGGGCGGGGCCATCCTTATGTCCACCGAGCACGCTTCTGACGACAACAGAAACTTCTACGGCAGCTTCCCGCAACTCGGGTCCCCGGTGGGCTCCATATTGTCTTCTTCGATGTTCATTCTCGTGGGCTTGTTGCCGGACGAGCAGTTTTTCGCCTGGGGTTGGCGGGTGCCCTTCTTGCTCAGCGCCATCCTGATAGTGGTGGGGCTCTACGTCCGGCTCAAGATAGAAGAGTCACCGGCTTTCAGCCAGATGAAGGAGACCCAGAGCGAGTCCAGGATTCCGATCCTGGACGTGCTCCGCGACCATCCGGTGGCGTCGGTTCTCGGCGTGGGGGTGGTGTTCTACAGCATTGGTGGCTTCTACCTCACGAACACCTATGCTCTCTCTTACGCCACCGGCCAGCTGGACGTGGGCAGGAGCGTGATGTTGATCGGCGTTTTTATCGCCTCCGTTGTCCAGATCTTCGGCACGATTGCCAGCGGCAAGCTCGCGGACAGGTTCGGACGTCGCGGAATGGCGCTCGGGAGCGCGCTGGCCGTATCCTTGCTCCCGTTCCCCTTCTTCCTGCTGATCAACACGCAGGTGACCGCCCTGATCTGGATCGCCTACGCCCTGGTCGGGTTCTTCGGGGGTGCCCTGTACGCGCTCGTCGGGGTGCTGCTGGCGGGACTCTACCCCACGCGCCTCCGCTACAGCGGGATCTCCTTTGGCTACCAGGTGGGTGGCATGGTCTCCGGCGCGCTTGCACCGGCGGCCGCCGCGGTCCTAGTAGCGGCCGCTGGCGGCAGTTACTGGCCGGCGGCCGCCCTGCTCAACACATACGCCCTCATATCCCTGATCTGCATCTACCTGGTCTCGGCGACCAGGTTCCAACAGGGAACTTACGACAACCGAACCTACGACAGAGACACCGTGGAAGGACGAGCGTGAGCCGGTCTATAAACAGGGCGGGTCTGTAGTGGACGATACGCAACGCCGGGTGCTCAATCACGTCGAGCGCAACTGGGATAGAGAGGTAGAGTTCCTGCGGGGCATGGTCCGCCGTCCTAGCACCCTCGGCAACGAAGCCCTGGTGCAAAGGTTCGTCGCTGAAGAGTTGCAGGGGATGGATCTTGAGGCAGACGTTTGGCAGATCGACCACGCCGAGATCGCTGTGCTGCCTGGCTACTCTCCAGTCGAGTGGTCCTTCGACGGTCGTCCAAACGTCGCGACGACCTGGAAGTCCTCCTCCGGCGGTGGTCGCTCCCTGATCCTGAACGGCCACGTGGATGTGGTGCCCTCGACCCCCGAGCATCACTGGACCCACGACCCATGGGGCGGCGAGGTGGCGGACGGTCGCATGTACGGTCGCGGGGCGGCAGACATGAAGAGCGGGGTCGCCGCCATGATCTACGCCGTCCGGGCCTTGAGGGAGGCCGGGGTCGAGCTTGCCGGCGACGTGTCGCTCGAGACGGTCATAGAGGAGGAATGCACGGGGAACGGCACCCTCGCCGCCCGCGCCCGCGGCTACGAGGCTGACGCGGCCATCATCCCGGAGCCGCTCGGGCAGACGGCCCTCGAAGCGCAGGTGGGCGTAATGTGGGCGCGGGTCACCGTCCGCGGCAAGGGGGCGCACGCCGAGAGGGCCTCGGAGTCGGTCAACGCCATCCTCAAGGCCTACCCGCTCATGTCGGCCGTCAAGGAGCTAGAGCAGCGGGTCAACGATCCCAAGTACCGCATCCCGCAGTTCCAAGGTAGCCCTCACCCGCTCAACTACAACGTCGGGATCGTCCAGGGCGGGGACTGGACCTCCTCTGTCCCGGAAGAATGCACCTTCGAGGTCAGGATCTCCGCTTACCCCGGCGAAGACCTCGGGGAAGTCCAGTCCCGCTTCAAGTCCCATCTGGCAGAGGCGGCGAGTAGAGACCCGTGGCTCTCGGAGAACCCGCCCGAGGTAAGCTTCTACGCCTTCCGCGCCGAGGGCTGCATCGTGGACCGGAACGAGCCCATCTTCTCGGCCCTGCAAGAGCACCACCGGAGCGTCATGGAGAAGGACCTCGAGTTCTTCTCTTTCACGGGCACGACGGACATCCGTTTTTTCAACCTCTACCGGAGCACCCCGACCACCTGCTACGGGCCGGTCGGAGCGAACCTCCATGCTCCGGACGAGTGGGTGGACCTTGAGAGTGTCAAGGACGTAACGAAAGTTCTGGCCCTGACCGTCATGGGCTGGTGCGGAGCGGCATAGCATCTACCGTGCGTTGCACGAGGACGCTCCAAGAGGCCAGGGTGCGAAGATCGGGGCTTGGTATGGACTGGCCTCGAGGTAGGATAGAGGAGAGAGCCTAGTGTGGGTCTGCTTCGGTGCCTTCTGGGGTTCTAGGCGCGTTCACGCAACCGCCACACTCTTGGGCAAACACGGGAAGATCGCGTAAGCGAGGAAGGGCATGCCCATAGACGCCGAGCACTCTTACGCTGTCGAGGGTTTGAAAGGTCCGGTCGAGATCCTGGTGGACCGTTGGGGGGTGCCCCACGTCTACGCCTCCTCGGCCGACGACGCCTTCTTCGCCCAGGGTTTCAACTCCGCCCGCGACCGCCTCTGGCAGATCGACCTGTGGCGCAGGCGCGGGCTCGGGCTCCTCTCGGAGGCATTCGGGCCCTCCTTCGTCGAGAAGGACCGGGCCTCGAGGCTCTTCCTCTACCGCGGGGAGATGCGCCGCGAGTGGCTCTCCTACGGCTCGGACACCAAGCGGGTGGTTGCCGCCTTCGTCTCCGGCGTCAACGAGTACGTGAGGCTGACGGAGGAGGACTCTGACCTTCTGCCGGAAGAGTTCAAGCTGGCTGGCTACTGGCCCGCCTACTGGTCACCGGAGGACGTGGCGCGTATCCGCAGCCACGGCCTCTACAAGAACGTGGCGTTCGAGACGGAGCGCGCCCGCGTCCTGCGCGAGTTCGGCCCCGAGACGGACACCCTTCGGAGCCGCCTGGAGCCGCCGCGTGAGGTCGTGGTGCCCGAGGGGCTTGACCTCTCCCTGATCCCCGACGGCGTGCTCGCGGTCTACGAGCTCGCGACGACCCCGCCCGTGCTTGGGGCGGACCTCGTCGCGAATCCCGCGGGGGCCGAGAAGCCCCCGGAAGGCTCCAACAACTGGGCCGTCTCGCCGGGGAGGACCGCCACGGGCCGCCCCGTCCTCGCCAACGACCCCCACCGGGCCTTGTCGGTGCCATCTCTGCGCTACGTGGCGCACCTCTCGGCCCCGGGGATGGACGTGATCGGGGCCGGAGAGCCCGCGCTCCCCGGCATCTCGATAGGCCACAACGGCAAGATAGCCTTCGGCCTGACCATCTTCTCCATCGACCAGGAAGACCTCTACGTCTACGAAACCAGCTCCGAGAATCCTAACGAGTACCGTTACAGGGACCGCTGGGAGCCGATGGAGGTTGAGCACCAGACCGTGCCGGTGAGAGACGGCGAGCCGGTAGAGGTCGAGCTGAAGTTCACGCGCCATGGGCCCGTCATCCACGAGGATCCCAAGAGGCGCGTGGCCTTCGCGGTGAGGGCGGCGTGGCTCGAGCCCGGGATGGCCCCATACCTCGGCAGCATGGACTACATGCGCGCTCGTGACTGGGACGGGTTCCTGGCGGCGATGAACCGCTGGGGCTCGCCGGGCGAGAACCAGGTCTACGCCGACGACGGGGGCAACATAGGGTGGAAGCCGGGCGGGCTAGTGCCGAAGAGGCCCAACTGGGACGGCCTCCTGCCCGTGCCCGGCGACGGCCGCTACGAGTGGGACGGTTTCCTCGACGCCGACGAGCTGCCGGTCGAGTTCAACCCGCCTCGCGGCTGGGTCGCCACCGCAAACGAGATGAACCTGCCCGAGGGCTACCCGCACGAGGAGAGAATGGTCGGCTTCGAGTGGTACGCCCCTTACCGCCACGAGCGGGTCTCCGAGGTGCTCAAGGGCAGCACCGGCCACTCATTGCAGGACTCCGTCCGCCTGCAGAACGACCACCTCTCCGCGCCGGCACGCCGGATTGTCGCCAGGCTCGACGGGTTGCGCTCCGAAGACGAGAAGGTGGAGCAGGCTCTGGGAATGCTGAGGGGGTGGGACCGCGTGCTCTCGGCGGGCTCCGCCCCTGCGGCGCTCTTCGAGGTGTGGTACCGGCTGCACCTGCGGCCCGCGCTTTTCGAGAGGGCGTTGGCCGGCAGCGTGCCGCCCGAGAGGCTGGCCGAGGCGGTCGCCGCGTCCACACCCCCCGAGGACCTTGCGGCGGACGCCCGGGCGGACTTGGACCTCCTAGAGAAACCCGACGGCAGGCTCGGTTCCGAGCCCGAGAAAGCCCTGGCGGAAACCATGCTGTCGAGCCTGAAACGGGCCGTCGAGCACCTGGAGGAACTCTTGGGGGCGGACCGGGAAGAGTGGGAGTGGGGTAGGCTCCACCACGTCCTCCTCGCGCACCCCTTCTCCGCGCTCGTCGATGAAGAGGCGTGCGGGCGGCTGAACGTCGGCCCAGCGTCGCGCGGAGGAAGCGGGGACACCGTGGGCAACACCGCCTACCGCGCGGACTTCCGCCAGACCGGGGGCTCGTCTTTCCGCATCGTGGTCGACGTCGGAGCTTGGGACGGCTCGCTGTTCATGAACTCGCCGGGGCAATCGGGGGATCCCGAGAGTCCACACTACTCGGACCTGTTCGAGGGATGGGCCGCCAACGAGGCCTTCCCGCTGCTCTACGGCCGAAAAAAGGTAGAGGCGGCGACGGAGGAGAGGATCGTGCTGGAGCCAAAGGGGACGTAGGTTTGTTCCGAGGGTTGGGGCAACGAGGAGCGGTGGGGAAAATCGCTCCTTCCTGCCCCCACAGATGCCCGAGTCCATACCGAAAAGTCGCTCTTACGATGCTCGGACCGGAAGGCTCAGCACGAAACCTAGGCGGAGTGGATGCGACCGTAGACACCGCGCGGAAAGGCGACCGTACCGGTAAGCGATGCGACATCATAGGAATCCGTGGTGGGCTGATGTTTGACGACAGTTTGACGGCAACCCAACCCGCGCGCCGTGAAACGGCGGACAACACTACGAAACACAATACCGCTTATGTATGGGGTTTATGAACCAGGCAGAAACCCGCTGAAACACCCGGAGGCGCACTCGTAATGAGTAGGTCAGCGGTTCGAGTCCGCTCGTCGGCTCTTCAGAATCAGCTTAGATAGGCGCAATACCCAGACGACGTCGGCGTAGGCACCTGCCGCAGTTGTTTCACTCAAGTCTTTGCCACGACGAGACCCGGTGCACTCAGCGCGAGAGGTAGTACGTAATTGGCACGCGTGTTACCTTACGGTACGCACTCAAGGAGGAGGATGGCCGTGGCCGAGGGGATCGGAAGGCGCTCGCTGGGGGATCCGAAGATCTCGAACAGCTTAACCCGACGGAGCTTCCTGAAGACTGCGGGAGCAGGACTCGTCGGGACCTCGCTCCTAGGAATAGCTGGGTGCGGCGAGGGTTCGGGGGCGTCGGGGGCTTCCGCCGGCGACGGCATGTGGAAGCAGTTCTCTGGGATGACCCTTGCTTTTATATCGGAGAACACGGCGCCGACGTCGGCGATCGCCGCCAACCTGCAGCCCTTCAAGGATCTGACAGGTATCGACGTGAGCATCTCGCAACTGGAACTCACCGCAGTTCAGCAAAAGGTCGCGCTTGATTTCGGGTCTCGCACAGGGCAGTACCCTATCGTCTACGCCGACCCCTACAACATAATGGTCCCCCTGCGCGACGGGCTGGTGGACCTAGGCAAGTTCATTGACGACGACAGTCTGCCATCCGTACCCAAAGGACAGGACGACTTCATCCCAACCCACCTGGATGCGGCCGGGCGGTTCGAGGACAAACTACTGGCCTTGCCCTTCGACTGCCCGACGTTGGTTTGGTGCTACCGTAAGGACCTTTTCGAGAAATACCACGACAGGATGAAGGAGGATCTCGGCTTCGACCCTACTCCTTCGGCCTCGGTGACGTGGGAGCAGTACTACCAGATCGCTAGGTGGTTCAACGAGAACGCCGATGAAGTGCCTTATGGCACCGGTCATCAGGCCAAGCAGTTCACCTCCTTGACGGACGACTTCGCGAACGTGCTGTGGGCGTACGGCGGGGACTTTTTCGAGAACGGAGATAAGGTAGGGCGGCTTGGCGCCGCAGACCCCGGCCCCTCCACGCTCGATGCGCCGGAGGCGATCGAGGCCGCGACCTTTTACAAGAAGCTCGTGGACATCGCGCACCCGGGCAGCACCAGCTGGGACTGGAACGACCTTGGCGAGGCCTTTGGCGCCGAGCAGGTCGCGATGGCCCCTGAGTGGCACGAGTTCGCCGGCGCGTGGTGGGTGCCGGGCGGTTTGATAGGCAAGGTCGGGTTTTCGCTGCTACCCACTGGACCGGCCAGGAGCGCCAACCACTACGGCGGGACGGGCATCGGGGTCAACAAGTACGCCTCCGAAGACGAGCAGAAAGCGGCCTGGTTGTTCGTGGTGTGGGCGACCTCCCCCGAGACCCAGCTGATGGGTCTCAAGAGCAGTGAGGGCGGTGGAACGCCGACCCGAAAGTCAGTCTACGAGCTGCCAGAGGTCAAAAAGAACATGACGCCCCCAACGAGCATACCGAACGCACTCACCTCCTCCGTGTCGCTTGAGGCGTGGGAGCCCCAAAACATCGGGCTGCGCCCCAAGACCCCGACCTGGAACCAGTGCGACGCCATTATCTACACCGAGCTCTCC
>JALZNL010000227.1 GCA_030857715.1 Actinomycetota bacterium
CCCCCTGGCCCCTTTCCTCCCGCTTCTCTCTAGTGGACGGTGAACCTCTTGGTCACGCTATTGTTGCCCATGAAGTTCGTCTGGCCGTCGGCCGGGGAGTAGTTCGCGATTACCGTATACTTGCCTCCAGCCTTGGGCGCTATTTTGAGGAGGAATGCGGAGTTGGAGAGGGAGACGCGCCTGGTGAGCTTCTGCCCGTCGCGCTTGATGGACAAGCTTAGCGACCCTTGGGACTGGGCCGGGGAGACCTTGCCGAAGAGCACCGCGTCGTTGCCTGACTTGATGTGCTTTCTCAAGACCTGGAGCTCGACGTTGACCTTGACGCCCACTTGTACGGTCCGGCTCGTGGTTTCCTTGGAACCCTGCACGAAGCGCGCCCGGTAGTCGGTGTTCGCGCTGGGCTGCACGGAGAGCAGCTTGAACTCGCCGCCGTCACCGGTGAGGAGGCCCTCGGCCGGCTGGCCCGGCACGCGCTGGAAGTCGCCCGCCGGCGCCTTGTGGGCCTTCTGCTGCAGGACGACCCGCTTGCCCTTGATGCCGCCGCCGTTCTTCTGGGCAAGCTCGCCGAAGAGGCTGGTCGTCGAACCGGTCTTGACGATGGTGGGGCTCGCGTTGAGGCTCAGGACCGTGTTCGGCGCCATGTCTCCCCTCGCGGCACCCCCGGCCACCCCGAGCAGCACCGCCATCGCCACGACGACGGCGGACAACACGGCCAGCACCCCGGCGGTGGGCCTCCTGGTAATCAGTGCGCTCAACGCGATCTCCTTCCTGGTCTGATCCCGGGAGCCCGTCGCGCCCGGCCGGCCACGGGTTCCGCCAGGGACATCCACCGCGACTGGCCGCGAATTAACAGCGGCCCCGCGCTGGTACATCGCGTAGATCAGGTATCTCTTCCTGGCCCAAATGACGTAGGACCATCGTCCTAACCCCCCGGTCTTTTGACCGCTGGATGATCGGCAGGTAAGATTGACGCATCGGGCTGTATGGTCCGTGGCAGATGGAGGGGGCTCCATGAGATCGCTGTTGACGCGTCCGCTGGGACGTTTGGTGGTATCGCTGGGCGCAGGCGGGCGCGGGAGGCGGCTCGTGGCGCCGTGCTTCGTGCTATGCGTCGCCGGGGGTCTGGCGCCGGCGGGGGACGCCGGGGGGCAGGAGTACTCGGCCTACGCGGACCCGGAGAAGCCCGTGATCTCCTTTCTCCTCTCCGAGGAGGAGAACGTGCGGGCCTTCAGGGAGACGTTCCACCTCGACGACCGGGAGACCGAGAAGGCCCTTTCTATCGTGCGCGCGGAGAACGAGCGGCTCGCGGAGGAGTACGCCGAGAGCGAAGAGATAGTCGCCGCCAACCGCTCGCTCCCCGACGAGGAGGTCTCCGACAAGGTGGCCGCCTCCGACTACGACGAGACGGTTAGCTCAGCCGTTGAAGATACGAAGGACGGCATCGCGGCGCTTCTGCCCGAGGCTGAGCGGGGCCGTTTCGCGGCGTGGGTGGACGAGCATTGGCGGCAGGAGGTGGCCGAGGCTTCGGAGGACGACTCCGGGCGGGTGGTCGAGGGCAAAGGCGGGCGAACGCTCGTCTGCGACAGGATCTTCGCCACCCAGTACAACGGCTACACCCGTTTCGAGGCGGCCCTGCCGCATCGGGGGCTCAAGTTCGGGGAGAGGCCCGAGGTGCCGATCAAGCGCGGGAAGCGCTCCATCCGGCCCCGCGTCAAGGAAGTAGGCCCCTGGAACACCTACGACAACTACTGGCGGTCGGGCAAGAAGCGCACCATGTGGAAGAATCTCCCGCGCTGTAAGCCCGAGGCGCAGGCGGCCTACTACAACGACTACAACAACGGCAAGGACGAGTTCGGCAGGAAGGTGCTCAACCCCGCCGGCGTGGACCTGACGCCGGCCGCCGCGCGCCGGCTGGGGCTGGACCGATACCAGAACGCCTGGGTCGCCGTGCGCTTCCCCTGGGTGCGGCGATGACGGGTACCCTTGACGGCGGGCCTTCGCTTGTTTAGCATCCCTGCGTAGCGCGAACTCGCATCGAGAGCGGTGGAGGGAACTGGCCCCGAGAAACCGCGGCAACCGGCGTCTAACGCGAGGTGCCAAGTCCAGCGGGACGGCCATTACCGTCCCGGAAGATGTGGGGAGAGGTGGGCAGCCTCTTCTACGGGCGGGTTGCGCGAGGGGCGGAAGCTTGGGCAAAGGCCCGGGCGGACGCCGAGGCGTAGGACCCGACGAGAGAGAAGGAGGCTGTATTACCGCTGAATATGACACTAGACCCGGGGGCCGGCGCTAGCCAGGCCCCGGCCCTTCCTGGCAGATCCCACCACGCCATCGGCTCCTTCGAGCCCGAGCTCGGCGGAACCCTCGGTGACGTAACCCTCGCCTACGAGACGTGGGGCGTCCTCAACGGACGCGCGGACAACGTCGTCCTGTTGACGCACGCCCTGACGGGCGATTCGCACGCGGCCGGCGGGCCCTCCGGAGGCCACCGGCGCGGCGGCTGGTGGGACCCGATGGTCGGCCCGGGGCGGCCCATAGACACCGAAGAATACTTTGTCGTCTGCTCGAACGTCCTCGGCGGCTGCGCGGGCAGCACGGGGCCGGCGTCGGTGGACCCGGAGACCGGAGAGCCTTACGGCACGGGCTTCCCCGTCGTGACGATCCGGGACATGGTCCGTGCCCAGAAGCGCCTGCTCGACGACCTCGGCGTGCGCCGCCTGGCGCTCGTCATCGGCGGCTCCATCGGCGGCCAGCAGGCGCTGGAGTGGGCCGTGGAGTTCCCGGATTTTGTCGAGAAGGCCGCGCCCGTGGCGGCGACGGGCTCTTTAGGGCCGCAGGGCGTGGGGATGAGCGAGATCGGGCGCCGCGCCATCATGGCCGACCCGGACTGGCAGAACGGGGCCTACTACGGCACGGGAAGGACCCCGGACGAGGGCCTCGCCATCGCCCGCATGGCCGGCATGATGACCTACCAGAGCGCCCCCGGCCAGTGGGAACGCTTCGGACGCAGGCCCGCGGGCCGCCCCGCGCTCTACGACGAGTTCGGCGGCCGTTTCGAGGTAGAGAGCTACCTCCACTACCAGGGCCGCGACCTCGTCGGCCGCTTCGACGCCAACTCCTACCTCTACCTCAGCCGCGCCATGGACATCTACGACGTCGCAAACGGCCACGACTCCGAGGAACAAGCCCTCTCCCGCGCCTCAGCCGATTTACTGTTCGTCGGCATAACCAGCGACTGGCTCTTCCCCGCAAGGGAGGTAAAGGGCACCGCCGAGAGGGCGAGCAAGGCCGGCGCCAACGCCCACTACGCCGAAATAGACACATCAAGCGGCCACGACGCCTTCCTCAAAGACTGGACAGAACTCGCGGAGGCGATACAACCGTTCATAACCAAAACCTAAAACCTGTAAGGGCGGTTCGCGAACTGCCCCGACAATCCTGAAACCTACACAGAAGGAGCGACGAGATGGACACTACGGAGAACCAGGCGGCGGAGCGCAACCTCGGTTTCGACACGCTGGCGTTGCACGGCGGGCAGGAGCCCGACCCGACGACGACGGCGCGGGCGGTCCCGATCTACCAGACCACCTCCTACGTCTTCAACGACGCCGACCATGCCGCGAACCTGTTCTCGCTCGCCGAGCCGGGCAACATCTACACCCGCATCATGAACCCCACCACCGACGTCTTCGAGCAGCGCATGGCGCTCCTCGAAGGGGGCGTCGGAGCCCTCGCTGTCGCTTCAGGGCAGGCGGCTGAGACGCTGTCGATCCTCAACATCGCCGGGACCGGGGACGAGATCGTCTCGGCCGCGGCCCTCTACGGCGGCACCTACAACCTCTTCCACTACACGTTCCCCAAGATCGGGATAAACGTCAAGTTCGTTGACTCCACCGATCCTGAGAACATCCGGGCGGCCATCACGGACAAGACCAAGGCCGTCTACGCGGAGACCGTCGGCAACCCGGCCCTCCACACCCTGGACATAGAGGCGACGGCCAACGTCGCCCACGAGGCCGGCGTCCCGCTCATCGTGGACAACACCATGCCCTCGCCGTACCTTCTCAACCCGCTGGCGCACGGGGCCGACGTCGTGGTCCACTCGGCGACGAAGTTTATCGGGGGGCACGGGACCTCCATAGGCGGTGTGATCGTGGACGGCGGCCGGTTCCCCTGGGACAACGGCCGGTTCCCCGGGTTCACCGAGCCGGACCCGTCTTACCACGGGCTGGAGATCTACCCGACTTTAGGCGAGCTCTCGTTTATCTTGAAGGCCCGCGTCCAGATGCTCCGGGACTACGGCCCGGCCCTCTCCCCGTTCCACTCCTTCCTGTTCCTGCAGGGCCTCGAAACGCTGCCCCTGCGCATGGAGCGCCACTCCCGGAACGCGATGGCCGTCGCCGAGTTCTTGCAGGCCCACCCGAAGGTGACCTGGGTCAACTACCCCGGCCTCCCCGATCATCCGGGCCACGAGACGGCGAAGAAGTACCACCGCGAGGGGATGTTCGGCGCGATCCTGGGCTTCGGCATCGAGGGCGGCCTGGAGGCCGGCAAGGCGTTCATCAACCGACTGGAGCTGCACAGCCTCCTCGCCAACATCGGGGACGCGAAGAGCCTGGTCATCCACCCGGCCTCCACGACCCACTCCCAGCTCTCCGCGGAGGAGCAGCGCTCCACGGGCGTCACGGACGACTACGTCCGCCTCTCCGTCGGCCTCGAGTCCATCGACGACATCCTCTACGACCTGGATCAGGCGCTGAACGGGGCATGAGGGAGCAGGTGAACGGGGGCACCCTCGTAATAAAGTTCGGCGGCACCTCCGTCGGGGGCGGCGCGGCGTTTTCCCGCGCCGCCTCCATCGCCGCCGAGGCTTCACGCGGGCGGCCCGTGGCCGTCGTCGTCTCAGCGATGAGCGGCGTCACGAACCTGCTGCTCGGCCACGCGGCGGGCGTCGTGGACCCCGGCGGTGAGGCGGCCGAGGAGCTCCGAGAGGCGCTCGCCGAGAGGCACCTGCGCGCCATACGGGAGGCC
>JALZNL010000228.1 GCA_030857715.1 Actinomycetota bacterium
GGCGAAGGCAGGGTAGATGACGGAGAGCGTGAGGGCCCCTGCGGCGGCCGTGGCGGAGTGGCCGGAGGGGAAGGAGCTCGAAGACGGCGTCTTTATCAGGGGGGCTATCTCCGTGTCCCAGATAAAAGGACGGGCGCGGTCGAAGAGATACTTGGTGCCCTCAGCTAACGTCCAGGAGCCGGCGACGGCGGCCCACGGAATCAGGAGGTTCGGGATCTTGAGGCCCGTGAAGAGGAAGGCCGCGAAGGCGAAGGAGCCCCAGAGAAAGCCGGCGGTGCCGACCACCGTAAAGAAGCGCAGCACGGCCGTGAGCGGCGTCCACTTGAGGCCGAATATCGTCCGGAAGGCGGCCCGGTCGAGGTCCCTCACCCTGCGCGCCAAGCCCTTCAAGACCCTCCGTCCGTCGCCCCGTCCGTCCGGCGGACATTGTAGACGACGGGGAGAGTCTCTCCTACCGGGTTTGGTTTCTAAAGTAGAATGGGACGGACGTTCGGAAACACGGATCTCACGACGAGGAGTTACAAAGATGAAGAAAGAGCTGATCCAGAGGGCCATAGAAGAGGCGGCAAAGGAAGAGGCGAACCTGGTGATCTGGGACCGCCGCGACACCTTTACCGTCGAGAACGGCGAGGTGAAGGACATCGAGGCCGAGGACGACCACCTCCGGGTCAGGATGCAGGACGGCAAGGCCACCGTCTTTGTCGAGTACGACTCCATCTACAAGCTCGTGGTGGACAAGGAGCGCGCCGGCAAGGGCCGCCCGGGCTCCCGCGCCGGCTTCGGCGCCGCGACGGGTTAGCGCCCGGTTCCGCCGTGGGAGACCAGGGACCCAAGCGCCTCGACGAGATGGACGACCTACGGGACATGGGCCGTTTTCCGCTCCCGGTCTACGTCGGCGCCACGTCGAACATCCTGTTGACGATCTGCCTGACGTACCTGCTCAAGGGCCGCTTCGACGGACCGTTGGCGCTGCCCGCGTGGGCCGGCGGCATCATCTCCGCGAACGTGCTGCCGGTGATAGCACTCCGCTCGCGCATGGACGAGGACGCGAGCTTTCCGCCCATCGAGGAGATGGGTTTCTTCGGCGACCAGCACAAGTTCTCCACCTGGGTCTACGCCGTGGCCTCGGGGAACATGCTGTTCTGGATCGTGCTCTCCTGGAGCGTCTTTTCGCGCCGCCGCGACGGCAAGGCGCTCGCCGGCATGCTCGTCCTCGCGTTCGCGTGCACGTTTTTCCCGGCGTGGGTGAGGTTATTCCGCCAAACGTAGCCGCGCGGGCGGGTTCAAACCCGCCCCTGCGAGTCTCGGGTTGGCGGGACGAAGTTTCGCCACAGTACCCGAAGCCTGGAACCTACTTCTCCAGAATCCTGATGCCGTCTCCGCCGGCGACGACGGCGGCGAGCGCGAGGCCGACGAAGAGGCCGCATTCGAGGGCGCCGGGGATGGCCTTGATGGCGGCTTCGAGGGCGGCCGGGTCTTCTATCCCTTCGAAGGCGCAGTCGGCGGTGTAGTGGCCGCCGTCGGTAACGAAGGGGTGCTGCGGGTCGGCGGCGTCCATGCGTAGTCGCGGTTGGCAGCCTAGAGTGGAGAGTGCTTCGAGGGTCGCCTGCCAGCCGAAGGGGTCGACCTCGACGGGGATGGGGGCCCGGGTGCCCAAAGCGTCCACCGCTTTCGAGGCGTCGGCGACGAGGACGAGGCCTTGCGTGGAGGCGGCGGCGACTATCTTCTCGCGCAGAAGGGCGCCGCCGAGGCCCTTGACGGCGGCCAGCCCCGGCCCGATCTCGTCGGCGCCGTCCAGGGTGAGCGTGGGCCGGGCCTCCGAAAGGGAGACGGTGGGGATGCCGACTTCTCTCGCGAGGGCGGCCGTGCTCTCGGAAGTCGGGATGCCGCGTAGCCCGCGGAGCTCCCCGGCGTTCAGCAACCCGCCGATCCTCCTCACGACGAAGGCGGAGGTGGTGCCGGAGCCGAGTCCGATGGTCGCGCCGCTGTGGACGAAGCGTTCGACCGCCGCGTGGGCGGCGTCGCGCTTCTGCCCGTCGGCGTCGGTCACCGGGGTTCTCCTACGCGTCTTCCGGCCGGGAGGCTATGGTCACCTCGACCTCGCGCGGGCTCTCGTCCGGGGAGACGACCGTCAGGGTGAGCCTGTCCCCCGGGTCCGTGGCGTTGACGGCCTCTATGACGTCGTCGGAGGCCGCGACCTGCTCGCCGTCCACGGCGGTGATGACATCCCCCTCGACGGGTACATTCGGGACGATCTCGATGTCCTCCGAGCTCCCGCCGCTGATGCCAGCCTTCTCGGCCGGCCCGCCGGGCGTCACCTCCGTGACGAGGGCGCCGTTGGCCGGGAGGCCGTACCTGTCCGACAGCTCCTCGGGCGAGAGGCCCGTGTAGGCGGAGATCTCGTCGATACCGAACTCGAACATCTGCACCCCTATGAACCCATGGACGACCTCGCCGGTGGTTATGAGCTCCTCCACGACGCCCGTGACGGTGTCGATCGGCACGGCGAACCCGATTCCCTGGGCGACACCCTGGGAGCCCGCCGAGGCGACCTGGGAGTTGATCCCGATGACCGTCCCCCGCGCGTCCAGGAGCGGCCCCCCGGAGTTGCCGGAGCTTATGGCCGCGTCCGTCTGGACGGCATTGTCTATGGTGAAGTTGTTCGGGGCGGTGATGGGGCGCCCGAGCCCGCTCACGATGCCGGTGCTGACGCTGATGCCGACGTTGAGCGGGTTGCCTATGGCGATCACGGGGTCCCCTACCCCCAACGCCCCCGAATCCCCGAGCGTCAGCGGCCGGAGCAAACTCTCCGGCGCGTCCACCTTTATTACGGCCACGTCCGTGGATGGGTCCTCCCCCACAAGCTCGGCCGTCTTCCTCACGCCGCCGGCAAACCTGACCGAGATGTCCTCGGCCCCGTCAACGACGTGCTGGTTGGTGACGATATGCCCCCCATCGTCCAGCACGAACCCTGAGCCGCCGCCGGGCCCCGTCTCCTGGGAAGCCACGTCAACGCTAACCACGCCCGGCGCGTCCTCCCGGTACACGTCGCTCACGGAGAGCCCCTCGTCGCCGATCACCGCCGAGGTCTCCGAAGTCTCCCTCGGCGCCGGGGCCTGCTTTATCGTCACGTTGCCCGTGTCGCCGCCCGTCCCGGTCCCACCTTCCAGGCTGCCCCACATCCCGATGAGCAGGAAGAGCGCGGTGAGGAGCCCCCCGATGGTCGCTGATACCAATGCCGTCAATGCGGTCTTCAGAACGATTCCCTTCCGTAACCCATTACGCCCGACCCGACCTACAAGCTGTCAATCTTCCACTCACCGTCCTCTTTGACGAGTGTGGCCGTGAGGCTCGGCGTATCGGTGCGGTCCGTGTGCCGGGCTATCGTGCTGAACGAGACCGTAGCCGTGTCTCCGTTTACCTCGGCCGTCGGGCCGTTAGTGAATCTTACGCTCTCTAGCGTGCTGAGCTGGTTTGTCCACGCGCCGGGAGAACCCAAGTCCTGCTGGTAGCTCGACGACAGGTAGTTCCAAGCGTTTCGATAATCGTCGCTGGCGGCCACTTCGTAGTGTTCCCGGATCGTCTGCTCGGCAGCCTCTGCGGTAAGCTCGCCGTCCGGTTCAGCCGGTTCGTTGTTGCCGCCGTCCTGTGAGCCCCGATCCTCGTTGCCGGCGTTTCTCTCGCTCGCACCCCCAACATTCGCCTGCTCGTCCTGGGAGGCCTGATCTCCTCCCTGCGAGCCCTGGTTCTGCGAACCGCCCCCGTCGTTCGAGCCACCGTCGTTTGCCTGCTCGTTAGAGGAACCACTCGGTGGGGTGTTTGCCTCTCCGCCGAGAAGGTTCGGCAGTGCGAAGGCCCCTACCACGGCCAGTACGGCCACGAGCGCGAGGGCAGCCAACACCCCGCGCCCCCGGCCCCGACGACCCATCCTGCCTGCCGAAGAGGCGACCGTGGGAGCCGGGCGTTCGCGTTGCGGTTTGCGGGGCGCCTCCGGCGGGGGCTCCGCCGGGGGGACGATGCCGGTCGTCGGCGAGACCTCGCCGAAGCGCCTCTGGGCCTCTTCCGCGCTCGGGCGGTCGTCGGCGTCCTTGGCGAGGCAGGCCAGGATCAGGGCCTCCATCTCCTCCCCGACGTCGAGGTCGGCCTCGCGCTGCTTGAGGGGCGGCGGGGGCCTTGAGACGTGCTGGCTGGCAACCTCTATCGGCGTCCCGGTGAAGGGCGGCTCTCCGGCCGCTGCCTGGTAGAGGGTGGCGCCTAGAGAGTACACGTCGCTCTTGGGCGTGACCTTGTGGCCCTGGAGTTGCTCCGGCGAGGAGTAGAGGGCGGTCCCGAGGTACGCGCCGGTCCGGGTGGCCTGGGTGGTGTCCAGCGCGCGGGCTATGCCGAAGTCGGAGACCTTGGCCCGGCCCTTCTCGTCGAGCAGGATGTTGTGGGGCTTTATGTCGCGGTGGACGACGCCCCGTCCGTGGGCGTGGGCCAGGCCCGAACAGACCTCCTCCCCGATCCTGGCGAGCTCCGCGCCGCCCAGCTTGCCCCGCGCGTCGATCAGCTCCTTCAGGTCGCCGCCGGAGAGGTACTCCATGACGATGTAGGAGACCTCGCTGCCTTCCAGGTCCCCCTCCCCCGCGTCGTAGACCTGCACGATGTTGGGGTGGGAGAGCCTGGCCGCCGTACGCCCCTCGCGGCGAAAGCGGATGCCGATGTCCGTGTCGCCGTGCATGGGCTTGAGGATCTTCACGGCCACGGGACGGTCGAGGACCTCGTCGCGTCCCAGATAGACGCGCGCCATGCCACCGGATCCCACCTCGCGCTCCAGCGCGAACCTGTCTGCCAGCCTATCCACGCGCGTGATTATAAGGGAAGGCGCCGGAAGTGCCGAACAGGAGCCGCGGACGCCCCTACCGGTAGTTTGTTGGGACGGGATACGTGGGCTAGGATCGCTCGAAATACGCTTGCTCGATCGCCGTAAGTGCGCTGTAATTTGACCACATATCGGACTCTCCCAGATCGCAATCGGATCCTTCTT
>JALZNL010000229.1 GCA_030857715.1 Actinomycetota bacterium
CCTCCGTGGCGCCGGACGGGCCCTCCCCCGGCGAGGACCAGTACGACGGCGGCTAGGGGTTGCCGGGCCCGGGGCGCCGCGAGATGCTAGAGTCGGACGCCAGGATATAGAGGGAGGAGCGCGGGATGGCTGACCTGAGCGTGGGGAGCACTGCCCCGTCATTCGAACTGCCGGACCAACAGGATTACCCCTGGAGCCTCTCCGGGCAGTTGGAGGTGAGCCCGGTGGTCCTCATCTTCTACCGGGGAGACTGGTGCCCCTACTGCAACGGCCAGTTGGCCGCCTACGCCAGAAAGTACGGCGAGTTCGAGCGGCGCGGCACGCAGCCCGCCGCCATCAGCGTGGACCCCCCGGCCCACAACGCCAGGATGGTCGGGAAGCTAAAGATCCCCTTCCCCCTCCTCAGCGACCCGAAGGGCGAGGTGGCCCGCGCCTACGGCCTCTGGAACGAGAAGGAGAACGTGGCCGTCCCGTCTGTCGTGATCGTCAACCGCTCGGGCGAGGTCTCCTACTTGCGCGCCGGCTCGGATTTTGCCGACCGCCCGACGGACGGGGAGGTCTTCGCCGCCCTGAAGGCCCTGGACGAACCCGGCGTCCCAGGCACCCGCATAGAGCGCCGCACCGGCGGCCCCGAGCTCCGGACGACGGCGGTGGAGGCCCGCAACGGCAGCGTCCGCCCGGCCCGCGAGGCCATGGCCCTCGACGAGCTCCACTCTTACTACAGCGGGGCCTTCGCCACCACCACAGCCCTCGAAGGCCGCGTCACCGGCTTCCTGCTCCAGAGGGCCTCGCGCGAGATCTCCCGCCACCGGCAACTCATCCGCGACTACGCCACGGCCGCCCAACAGACCGCCGACCTGGCCCGCGAACAGTCCTGAAGGGATACCCCTCCACGAACCGCCACCTCCTCGTCTTCGCCCCGTCAGCCGACCACGAGGCCTACGCCAGCCAACGCGACCTGCTCGAAGGCCACGGGGCCGCCTCCGAAGACCGCGACCTCCTGGCAGAGTCTTTTTTCGAAGACGGCTCCGAGAAGTCCGCCGCCGCGAGAAGCCGGTTCGAGGTAGAAGATGGCGCCTTTACCGCCGTGCTGGTAGGCAAGGACGGCGGCGAGAAGTTCCGCTCGACGGAGCCCGTCCTCCCCGAAAAGCTTTTCGACCTCATAGACGCCATGCCCATGCGCCGGTGTGAGATCCGGTCCAGAGACCCCCGCTAACGCCAGCGACCCGTAATGCCCCATCCTGACGGGTCCCTGTAAACAGAAGCCTTCAACAAAATCTGAAACCTGCAGCCTGATGCCCGGATCGCGCAATCCGCTGAGAGAGGTCTCTCCTCCCCCCACCATCCCCCGGGCTAGAATCCTTTTTCGGAACCCCAAACGGAGGCGCGCTTGAGGCGATTGTTCGTGAACGAGGAGGTGCGGCTGCGGGCGGGTTGGCGCGTACTCTGCCAGTTCCTGCTCGACAACGCCGGGGTCTCGCTTCTCGGGTTCCTGGCGCTCGCAGCGGTGGCCGGCCTCTCCCCCGGCGCCACGCAAAGCGCCCCCTCGCCGTACCTGCCGGTCCTGTTCTACGCGGGCGCCGCCCTCGTGGCGGCGGCGAGCGTGTGGGCCTCCGGGCGGTTTCTGGACGGGCGCCCCTTCTCCGGGTTCGGCCTGAGCCTGGACCGCGCCTGGTGGTCTGACCTCGGCTTCGGGCTGCTCCTCGGGGCCCTGCTCATGACGGGGATCTTCCTCGCCCAGCTCGCGGCCGGGTGGGTCACGGTGACGGGCTCGTTGGTGACCGGGGACGGGGGCGCCTTCTTCCCGGCCATCCTCGCGCCCGCAGCCCTCTTCGTCTGCGTCGGCTTCTACGAGGAGCTCGTCAGCCGCGGCTACCAGTTGACGAACCTGGCGGAGGGGCTGAACGGCACCGCCGTCGGGCCGAAGGGCGCCATCGTGCTGGCCTGGGTCCTCTCCTCCTCGGTCTTCGCCGCCCTCCACCTCTTCAACCCGAACACGAGCACTTTAAGCACCTTCAACATCTTTCTGGCCGGAATGATGCTCGGCTCCGGCTACGTCCTGACCGGCCAACTCGCCATCCCCATCGGCCTCCACACGACCTGGAACTTCTTCCAGGGCAACGTCTTCGGCTTCCCCGTCAGCGGCCTCGACCTCCTCGGCGCCACCTTCCTCTCCACCCGACAGACCGGCCCCGATCTCCTGACCGGCGGACCCTTCGGCCCCGAAGCCGGCCTCCTAGCCCCCGCGGCCATGGCCCTCGGCATCCTCCTCATAGCCCTCCGCGTCCGCCGCCGCAGCGGTAAGGTCTCCCTCCACCTCCCCCTCGCCGAAAGTCCGGCCGCAGACCACCAGACCGCCCTCTAAACTCGCGAGGAGGCGGTGGCGGCGACCGGGTTGAAGGGGCGTCCGCACGAGACCGGAGCACAAGGACCGCGGGGTCCTACGCCCGGTTCGTGAGGGCCTTGTATGCCTGATGCAGGTGATCCGAGACCGTGACCACGGCGAATATCGTGGCCACGAGACGGGTGACGCGCGGCACGAGTACGAGGCCGTAGGTAAAGAACGAGGCCAACCACACGCTGAGGCAGAACTTGCACGTCAGGAGTTCGCCCACGGACCTGCGCAGGCCCTCGCCGCGGGGCTCCTCGTCGACCTTCTTGGGGCTCTCCTTCTCCCGAAGCTCGGTGAACGGGGCGCGCAGGGGGCTCGTAACCGCGTCCTCGGCCCCGACAAGGCTCAGCTTGTGGGTCGCCATCCCGAGCAGCGCTATATCCCTCACGTCCACCCTCTCCGGTAGGGACCTTCCCGTGCCCCTGGCCACCAGAAGGAAGGCGGCAAAGATCATGTTGAAGACCCCCGCCAGCACGCCGTACGAGAAGAGCGATACGTCTTCGTTCTTCTTGTAACCCTCAAAGATGCCGTCGGAATTGCCTTCGCTCATGGTTGCCCCTCGTGTTCGACGCGCTGGATAAGTTCTGCCCGGGGTATCCCCGACGCGCGACCAGGCCTAAACATCCCTTTACAGCGACTTGCGGAAGAGTTGACCATGGAGGCATCAGGCATCAGGGGTGCCCTACGCGGCTTAGAGCCCGACATCGCCACTACGATTAGCCCGAAAGAGCTGCATGTCCGCGCCATCCTCGCTCTACAACCCCTCAAAACCTGGAACCTCAAAACCTGATGCCTGAAGCCTTATCCTCACCGACTTCCACCGTGCCGATCCGGTGGCCGAGGAGTCGTGAAAGCTGCTGTAGGTGTCCCCGGGCGCGACTGGTAGGGTTTCCGATGTTCGAGCCCGTCCTTCCCGGGGGCGTACATCCCAGGGAGGGGAGTGCCCTCGCCGAAGCCCGCCGTAGGATGCCAACGCCCGAATATGGTCCGAAATGTTCGTCCCAAGCGGGCGGAAGACGCCCGGCGAAGGGTAACGGACGGGACCTCCGGGTATAAGCGCGGTTACGCCAAACAGGAAAGGAACACCCGTGACCGAAGACCAGCACGCCCGGCAAGACCCGACGACACAGTACCCGCAGCCGCAGTACCCGGAGCAGACCCAGATGGACCAGCACCCCGGCCTCGAGCAGGAGATGGGGCCCAAACCCGACTACGGGTACGAGACCTACCGCGGCAGCGGCCGGCTCGAAGGGAAGAAGGCCGTCATTACCGGCGGCGACTCCGGCATCGGGCGGGCGGTCGCGCTCGCCTTCGCCCGGGAGGGCGCCGACGTCGTCATCTCCTACCTCGAAGAGGAGGAGGCGGACGCGACGGAGACCGCCGGCGTCGTCGAAGACGCGGGCAAAAAGTGCGTGAAGGTGCCGGGAGACATCGTCGAAGAAGCCCGGTGCCAGGCGGTGATCCAGAAGGCCGTAGACGAGTTCGGCGGGATAGACATCCTGGTGAACAACGCCGCCCACCAGATGACGGTGGACGGCATAGCCGACGTCTCGACGGAGCTGCTCGACCGTACCTTCAAGACCAACATCTACGCCATGTTCTGGCTCGTGAAGGCGGCGCTTCCGCACATGCGCGAGGGCGGCTCCATCATCAACGTCGGCTCCATTCAGGCCTACCAGCCGTCTCCTCCCCTTCTCCCCTACGCCACCACAAAGGGCGCCATTACGACCTTCACCAAAGGGCTCGCCATGGAGGTCGTCCAGTACGGCCTTCGCGCCAACACCGTCGCCCCCGGCCCGGTCTGGACCCCGATCATCCCGGCCTCCATGCCAGCCGATACGGTCTCCCAGTTCGGCGGCACGAGCCCGATGGGACGGCCGGCCCAGCCCGCCGAACTCGCCCCCGCCTTCGTCTTCCTGGCAAGCCAGGAGGCCAGCTACGTCAACGGCGAGACCCTCGGCGTCACCGGCGGCCAACCACTGCCGTAAGCACGCCCCAGCTTGTCGGCACGCCGCCTGACGGCGGCTCTCTGCCTGTCAGCCGAACCACAACGTAACTGAACCCTAGGCGGGCGCGTCGAGCGTCGCGCCCGCCGTCCTCCTGGACTTTGTCCGACCGAGGCTCCCCGTCAGGCCCAGGACCACTTCGGGCGGCGGGCCGCCTCCCGATGGATAGAAGCCCTTTGATACGCTAGGCTAGGGGCGAGTCCAGGCGCAACGTAGGGAGGCGATCTTCTGGGCATCGTGGTCCAGAAATACGGCGGAAGCTCGGTCGCGACGGCGGAGCACATAAGGGCCGTCGCGGGCAGGATCGCCCGCGCCCGCGACGCCGGCCTCGACCTCGTCGTGGCCGTCTCCGCGATGGGCAAGACGACGGACAGGCTCCTGCGGCTCGCCGGCGAGGTCAGCCGGGACCCGTCGCCGCGCGAGATCGACCAGCTCCTGGCGACGGGCGAGGAGCAGTCCGTCGCCCTGCTCGCGATGGCGCTCCACGACCGCGGGATACCGGCCGAGTCGCTGACCGGCCCCCAGGCCGGGATGACGGTGACCGGCCGGTACGGCTCCGGGGTCATCTCCGAG
>JALZNL010000230.1:0-955 GCA_030857715.1 Actinomycetota bacterium
CGCAAGAAGAACTCGCCTCTCGGGCCGGGCTGACCGCCAAGGCCGTAAGCGCCCTGGAACGCGGCGAGAGAAAGCGGCCCTACCCACACACCGTCAGGTCGCTCGGGGAGGCGCTCGGCCTTCCCGACGAAGAGCGTCTCTCACTCCTCGCCTCGGTGCAGAGGCGGGGAACGCCGTCCACCGCCCGCGCAGCCGTTCCGGAACCGGCGCTCCCGGTGCCGCCGACGCCGCTCCTGGGAAGGGAGTCGGAGCTCGCGGAGATCGGGGGCTTCCTCGGCAACCCGGGTTCCAGGCTGCTCACGCTCACCGGCACCGGCGGGGTCGGCAAGACCCGCCTCGCCCTGCGAGCGGCCAGGGAGGTTACGGGCCTCTTCCCCGACGGCGTCACCTTCGTCGCCCTGGCCCCTCTGGACGACCCGGCGCTCGTCCTGCCGATGGTCGCCCGGGTCCTGGGGCTCAAGGAGGCCGAGAACCGGACCCCGGAGGAGGCGCTCCACGCCTTCTTGAAGGAGAAGCGGTTCCTGCTCGTGCTCGACAACCTCGAGCATCTGCTCGGGGCCGCGCCCGAAGTCGCTGACCTGATCGAGTCCTGCCCGGAGCTCTCGGTCCTGGCAACGAGCCGCGCGCCGCTGCGCGTGCGCGGGGAGCAGGAGTACCCCGTGGGCCCGCTCAAGCTCCCCGCCTCCACACGCTCGCCCTCGGCCGCAGAGGTCGCCGGCTCCCCTTCCGGGCGTCTCTTCGCCGAGCGGGCCCGCGCGGCGGCCCCAGCCTTCGACCTCACCTCCGAGAACGCCGCGGCGGTGGCCTCCATCTGCTGGCGTCTGGACGGGCTGCCCCTGGCATTGGAGCTCGCCGCGGCCAAGGTGAGGTTCCTCGACCCCGCCACACTCCTCTCCCGCCTCGACCGGGCGCTCTCGACGAGTTGGGCGAGGGACCTGCCCGACCGCCAGAGGAC
>JALZNL010000230.1:965-4965 GCA_030857715.1 Actinomycetota bacterium
CCAGAGGACCATGCGGGCCACCCTCGACTGGAGCCACGAGCTGCTCCCCGAGCCCGAGAGGGAGCTCTTCGGCCGTCTCTCGGTCTTCGCGGGGGGCTTCACGCTGGAGGCGGCCGAGGCCGTGGGGGCCTCGGAAGCCCTCGAAAGCGAGGAGGTCATAGACCTGCTCGGGCGGCTGGTGGAGCAGTCACTGGTGACGGCGAGACCGGGGCCGGGCGGGGTGCGCTACGGGATGCTCGAACCCGTCAGGCAGTACGCCTTCGAGAAACTCGGGGAGACCGGGGAACCGGAGAACGCGCGGCGGCGCCACGCCGCGTTCTACCTGGCGCTCGCCGAAGCCGCGGAGCCGCGAATCAAGGGGTGGGATCAGGTCGAGTGGCTCGACCGTCTGGAGGCCGAAAACGATAACCTGAGGGCCGCCATCGGCTGGTCGCTGGAGGCGAACGACGCGCCCGCCGCCGCCCGCATCGGCTGGGCGCTCGGCATGTACTGGGTGATGCGCGCCCGGCACACCGAGGGACGGCTGCTGATGGAGCAGACGCTGGCCCGCGACGGCCTCCCGGCGGGGATACGCGCCAGGGCCCTCTGGGGCCTGATGAGCTGCGTGTACGGCTCCGCGGACAACGAGCGGCTGATGGCGCTCTCCGAGGAGGGCGTCGAACTCTCCCGGAAGGTCGGGGACACGCGCGCGGAAGCGTACGCGCTGGGGATGACGGGGTTCGCCTCGCTGCAGCTGGACGACCTCGACCGGGCGGTCACGGCCCTCGAGGAGGCGCTGCGGGCGTTTCGGGAGCAGGGGGACGACTGGGGCGCAGCCCACATCCTGACCCACCTGGCGGTCGTGCCCATCAGGCAAGGAGATTACCCGCGGGCCGCCCGGTACGCGGAGGAGGCCCTGGATCTCACGCGCCGGACGGGGGACCGCCTGGCCGCCAACATAGCGCTCCACCTCCTGGCCCAGGCGGCCCTGGCGTCGGGCGATCACGGACGGGCGGCCGGGTACTTTGGGGAGTCGCTCGGGCTCACCTTCGAGGCGTCGGACAGGCCGAACGCCGCCCACTGCCTGCAGGGGCTCGCGGCGGTGGCCGGAGCCCGCGACGATCCGCGCCGCGCCGCGCGGCTGATCGGGGCCGCGGAGACGCTGCTGGAGAGCTCCGGGGTCCCCCTCTACGCCCAGGTGGACCACGAGCTCAGCCGGCGCGTGGCGGACGCCGCCCGCGAGCGCCTCGGAGAGCAGGCATGGAACGCGGCACGGGACGAGGGGCGCGCGATGGCCTTCGACGAGGCGGTAGCCTACGCCCTCGACGAGGAAGACGGGAGTCCGGCCTCCCCGTAGCCCGGAGGCCCGCCCTTGAGCACCTCCAGGGCGGCGGCGTAGGAGTTCGGCGGGCGGTTGTCGTCCATGGGCACGGCCGTCACGTCGGCCCCGCGCCGGACCGCCACCGCGAAGGCGGGGTCGTTGGTGTCCATCACCGCCACCGTCGGCACGCCGGCCGCCACGGCCGCCCCCGCGAAGCCGTGGTCCGCGACGACGAGATCCACGGCCCCGAGCTTCTGTAAAACGTCCCGCATGGGATCGGGGCTGTGGGTGTGCCAGAGGCTCGCCCGGTTCCCCAAGACGCCCACCGGCCCCACCCAGTCCAGCCACGCTTCCCGATTGCCGTAGCGTTCCTGTGTCTCGGCGGTGAGGACCCGTCCGCCCAGCTCTTCAGCCCAGCGCGCGACTCCGAAGTAGTACGTCAGCAGGGCGCCGGGGTGGCCGGTCGCGAAGACGATGCGGCCCGCGGCTTCGGCGACGGCGCGGATGCGTCCGCCGGCTTTCAGGAGCTCCTCGGCCGTGCGGGCCGGGTCGATGCGCCCCCGTCCCGGCGTCTCCTCCCTGTCCGGGGGGTTGCCGAGCTGGTGGGAGACGGCGTCGTAGGCTTCCTTGAAGGTTACGTCCCGCAGCAGCGCCTCCATCCCGTACGTGTTGTTGGGGTCGGCCTCGACCATGAGCCGGATCTTGCGCAGGTTGTTCTCCGCGCCGTGAGAGGTGTTGCCCCCGGCCACGGTCGCCGCGAGAAGCCTCTCCGCGTGCTCGCCGATCCGGACCGCCATAGCGCCCGAGTCTAGCAGAGCCCAAAGAGAGCCCCGCCTTGATTGCCCGGGTCCGTCAGGCTGGTTCGGCGGCGAGCGCGCGCACCTCCTCCGGCATCCGGACCGGTCTGCCGCCCGGGAGGCGCACGCAGGCGTGGCGGGTGTGGCCGCTCGCGACCCGCTCCTCGCCCCTCAGCACCTCGTAGCCGAAGCGCAGCGAGACTCTGCCGGCCTCCGCGAGCTCGGTGCGGACCGCCAGCTCGTCATCGAAGAAGGCGGCGCTGTGGTAGTGGACGAGGGCCTCGACGACGACGAAACCGAAGCCGCGATTTTCCAGATCCTTGTAGGAGAGGCCGGCGTCGCGCAGCCACTCGACGCGGCCGACCTCGAAAAAGGAGAGGTAGTTGGCGTTGTTGACGTGCCCCTGGGCGTCTATCTCCGAATAGCGGACCCGGAGAACCGTCTCGCGGACTATGGGGCTACCGGCCCGCGAAGCCGGGCCGGCGCTTATCGACGAAGGCGCCCATGCCTTCCTTCGCGTCCTCGCTGGCGAAGAGAAGGGCGAACTGGTCCGCCTCGTATTCCAGGCCGCTTATGAGGTCCACGTCCTGGGCCCGGTTCGCGGCGGCCTTCGCGTGGCGGACGGCGAGAGGGCCGTTGGCCGAGATCTCCGCGGCGAGCTCTCTGGCCGCCGAGAGTGCCTCCCCCTGACCGACGACCCGGTTCACCAGGCCCATTCCCTTGGCCTCCTCGGCGTCGATGCGCCTGCCGGTAAAGATGAGCTCCTTGGCGAGCGCGGGTCCTATGAGGCGCGGAAGCCGCTGGGTGCCGCCCATGCCGGGCAAGATGCCGAGGCCGACCTCAGGAAAGCCGAACAGGGCGTTCTGGGACGCGATCCTGATGTCGCACGCGAGCGCAACCTCGCAGCCGCCCCCGAGGGCGAACCCGTTCACCGCCGCTATCGTTGGAACCGGGCTCCGGTCCAGCAGGGCCATCGCGGCGTGCCCGATCTCCGAGAACCGCTTCGCCTCCAGCGGCCCCATCGTGCTCATCGCCGAGATATCCGCCCCCGCGATAAACGACCGGTCCCCCGCCCCCGTCACGATAATCGCCCGCGGCCCCTCCGCCTCCAGCTCGAGCAGCGCCTGCCCGATCTCCTCGACCACCGTCTGATCCAGGGCGTTCAACTTCTCCTGCCGGTCAATAGTCAGGACGGCAACGCCGCCCTCTTCACGCTCCACACGCACAAAGTCCACGTCGAAACTCCGTTTTTAGGTTTTAAGGCAGCAGGTTCAAGGTTACAGGTTTTTCCTGATGCCTGTGGCCTGAAGCCTAACCAACCGCCTGTTCGACGTACTCGACGGCCCTCTTCGTCGGCGTTCCGGGGGTGAAGATCTCACCTACGCCAAGTTCTTTTAGCTTCGGGATGTCGCCCTTTGGGATGGTGCCGCCGACGAAGACGTGGATGTCTTCGGCCTCGTTCTCTTTGAGGAGGTCCACTATCCTCGGGACGAGCGTCATGTGAGCGCCGGAGAGGATGGAGACGCCGATGGCGTCGGCGTCCTCCTGGATGGCGGTCTCGACGACCTGCTCGGGGGTCTGGTGGAGGCCGGTGTAGATGACCTCCATCCCGGCGTCGCGCAGGGCGCGGGCGATGATCTTGGCGCCGCGGTCGTGACCGTCGAGCCCCACCTTCGCCACCACCACCCGGATCGTGCGCGCCATAGACTCCATTCTAGACTCTTCCATCCCCCGCGCTACCTCTTGAGCTCGCGCAGGTTGTCCCAGAGGACGTAGAGGCTGACGACGAGGACCGCCGCGACGACGAGCTGCCAGAAGAACTCGTAGAGCAGGACGAGCGAGGCGACCGCGGCGAGACCTATGTTTACGCTGCCGACGAGGTTGACGAGGCGTCCCCTGAAAC